>NCRO01000269.1 GCA_002849045.2 Candidatus Sediminicultor secundus | reverse complement strand
ATATAGTAATATTATTTTACCAAAAAGTTTTTAATATACCAAATATAGTCTTAAATTAGTCGTTAGTGAATAGCGAATAGTCGTTAGCACAGATACAAGTTACGAGTTAATAAGAAAAAGTGGGGATGTATTGCATACACCTTAGTAGTGTAGAGCGTGTAGCGGATACGTATAGAAATGCAGTAATAAGTAATTTGTAATGAGCAATAAGATTATATTTCTGAATTTATAAAAAAAGTTACTCATTAAACATCACATATCACATAAATTGACCGGGTAGCTAACGGGCTGGTAGACTATAATTATATAATAAGTAATGAGTTTATGTTTTATGTTTTCAAAAACAGAATATTTGTTACACATTACACAGCTTGGGCAACCAATACAGATCAGAAAATTTTATATAAAACGCAATACGAGAGAAAATTTTGAATTCCGGCTTTTTCATTTAAATTCTTACTTTAGTAAGGTAGAAGCACAGCGTGTCGTGTATTCTTGTACAACACGGCAACTCCGCGTTGCAATATTAACAGGCAAACTGGCGAACCGGATAACTGGCCAACTAAATCATTGTGCAAATGTAAACTAAAAACCCGTATTTAATACTAACGACTATTCACTATTCACTAATGACTATTTAAAGAGGAGATTTGTTTTTTGTTAAAAGATGATGAAAATATTTTAATTGACGGTGCTCAAAGATTAGGCATTAATCTCAATAATGAGCAGATTAGAAAATTTTCCCGATATTTAGAGTTATTAGTCCAATGGAATCAAAAAATAAACTTAACTTCTTTAAAAACAACAAAGGAAATAATTATTAAGCACTTTTTAGATTCTATTAGCTGTATAAAAGTTATTAATAAGTATGTTAATACAGAAGGAATAAGCGTAATTGACGTAGGAGCGGGCGCTGGCTTCCCGGGCATGCCGATTAAAATAATATGTCCTTCAATTAGATTATCTCTACTGGAAGCAAGAAAGAAGAAGACTATATTTCTGAAAAAGGTAACTGAGGAAATAAATTTTCAGAAAGTTAAGATACTTAATGGTAGAGCAGAAACTTTCGGGAAAGGCCCAGATCACCGGGAGAGATATGATATAGCTATATCCAGAGCAGTAGCTCCCTTAAACGTTCTAAGCGAATATTGCCTTCCCTTAGTAAGAGCTGGAGGATTGTTTATAGCTCAGAAAGGAAGGTCATATAAGAAAGAAACAGAAAAAAGCTTTAAGACAATTCAGGTTTTAGGTGGAGAGCTGATTGGAGTGGAAAACGTTAGAATTCCTTTTATAAATCAGGAAAGATGTCTTCTGGTAATCAAGAAAATAAAAGGTACTCCTTTGAAATATCCTAGAAAAGAAGGTCTTCCCCAAAAAAGACCTTTGTAATTTTGAAATATTTTTGATAATATAAATAATATATTGAAGAAAAATAAAAACTCAAAACGCAAAGTGTAAAATCGTATCTCGTATAAGATACAGTGACAAGTAATAGGTAATGAGCGATAAGATTAAATTCTGAAATTATAAGAACAGGTACCTATTACAGGTTACTCATCACATGTTACACATTACATAATTTGACAGTTAGCTGGTTGTCTGGTTTAGGGAAGAAAAAGAAGAAGCTAGAAGCCAGAATGAAAAGACAGAAATGTC
>NCRO01000268.1 GCA_002849045.2 Candidatus Sediminicultor secundus | reverse complement strand
TCTAGTTCTAATTCCTCTAAAGGATTTAAAAATTTGATCGATTCCCAGGGCAATTATCAATATTGGCCAAAATTTCCAGATATTTTCTGATATTACAAAATCGAAAAAATATTTAGCTAAAAAGATAGTTCCTATTGCTATTAATATTACTCCAAAAAGAATAGATTTATTTTGCCATATTTCTTTAATTCCCCAAATAAGTAAAATTACTGGCCATAAATTCCATACTCTTCCCCATATTTCTAAATCAGTAAAATTTTCAACTATAAAAATAGTGCCAACAGCTAATATTATTAATCCGAAAACCCAATTTCCTTTGCCTTCTTCATTTGCACTCATTGTTCTTCCTCCTTTAATATTTTCTTTCTCTTTAATAAGCGAATTTTCTTTGCTTCCTGCCAAATATATTCCAAGTCATAAAAATCCCTTTTCTCTTTGGAAAATATATGAACTATTATATCACCATAATCCAATAATATCCATCCCGTCTCAGGCTTGCCTTCATAATGCAGTAATCTAATTTTATTTTCTTTTAATTTCCTCGTAATAAAATTGCTTATTGCTTTTAGTTGAGGTTCTGAACCACCACTGGTGATTACAAAATAATCCGCAATTAGAGTTAATTTGCTTATTTTTAATATTGCTGTGTTTTTTGCTTTTTTATCTTCAGCAGCTGCTGCAGCCATTTTTGCAATAGCTAATGAGTTTTTATCCAAAACACCACCTCTTTTTAATTAGTCGTTAGTGAATAGTGAATAGTTGTTAGTTTTAATACAAGTTATTGGTTTATAGTTTTTAAATAAGATAGCCGCGTTCTGATAAATCGGTATTCACATGACGAAATAAAAAACTCGAAACTCGTAACTAGCAACTTATAACCTAAGCTTATTATTTATTACCTATTATTATTCATCACTTATCACTATATTTTTACTTATAACTATATACTGATTATCCTACCCGCTAAACGCTATACGGTAATGTACGTAATGACTATGCTCGATACGGTTAAAAAAAATAAAATACAGTTTTAGTATTACTTTTTTATCTAATATTGTACACTAGAAAACGATATATTCATTTAGTCGTTAATCGACTGATAGACAGGCGAGACGCTTGTCCTACTAACGACTATTCACTATTCACTAACGACTAAATACTAATTTATCATATCCTTCCCTAATATTATAACTAAATCTAAATCATTCTGGGTTCGATATTCTTTAACAATCTCAAAATCGTTAAATAGTTTTTTAAATTCATTATCTAAATTTACCTCTTTTGAATAAACTATAATTTTAGTTTGTTCATAATCAAAATTGTCTGCATTTCCAATATTTACAATTTCAAATCCCTGCAATTCTAGATCTTTAGCTATTTTACGGGCAATACCCGACATAGCATTTCCATTTAAAACTTCTACTTTTACTCCACTATTTTTACCATAGATCAGTGACTTTACTCTTTGCTGAACTTCTTCCATATTAGGTTCTAAATAGCTAACTCCCTCAATGTAAACTGGCTTGCCCTGAACGGTTTCAACCCCAAACTTCTCTTGATTTACACCTCTGAACAAATTAGCTAAAGCAATAGCATCTTGTGTTTTTATATTAGTCTCTATATATCCTTTCATCCCTTCAGATATCTGCGGAATCTTAGTTATAGAATCAAATTTCATCATTTTTTTTATTACCGCTAAGGCTAATTTTTGTTGCCTTTTTATTCGGCCTAAATCTCCCAATTTATCGTGCCTGAATCTTATGTATTGCAAAGATTTTTTTCCATCTAATATTTGCTTCCCCGGGTAAAGATTTATTTCTACTCCTCCTGCTTTGTCCACATAATGCATCTCTTTTTCTACATCAATCTCCACTCCGCCTAACTCATCAATAATATTAACAAATCCGTTAAAATCTACCACTGCATAAAAATGAATCGGTACATCTAAAAAGGAACTAACAGTTTTAGATATTAATTTTTCTCTTCCAAAGGCATAGGCATGATTTATTTTGTCCATTCCTCTTCCTGGAATTTCCACCCTGGTATCTCTGGGAATGGACAGGATAAGGACATCTTTAGTTTTAGGGGAAATACTTAAAAAAACAATAGTATCCGCACGTCCGTGGTTTTCAATCTCATCACAGCCCACAATTAAGATATTTACTCGATTGTAAGACATTATGTCAGAACTGAAGGGAAATATTCCAAGATATTTTAATAAAAAAATTAGTACAACTATTAATAGGACAGAAAACATAATTAAGATTACTTTTTTTTCTTTTTTCTTTTTTAGCTCTCTCCCTTTGTTTCTTCTTATCCTTTCCCCTAAATTATTTTCATGCATTAAACAAAAACCACCTTGTTTAGAATATTGTTCCTGGCTTCAATAGAAATTGGATGAATTAATGAACCTTTGCTGATTAAACAGATCAACCCTTTATCCAGAGCTATTAATACTGCTCCATCTAAATCTTTTTCTGCAATTTTTCTTACTTCTTCCACTCCGTTCATATTCCTTAAAGGTTCAATCTTATCACTCAGATAAATTATCTTATCTAAAAGGGACATTTGAGCTGCACCGGTACTATGTGCTTTTATTGCTTTTAAAATAACAGGATCTTGAATGTTAAATTCCTTTTTTGCAATAGCTGCCCCTACCAAAGGGTGTAACAATTTAGGAATTTTTTGAATAATTTCATCGAGTTCTATGTTATATTTTAAAACCATCTTTTCCAAACTCTTATAATCTAAATCTTTGGCACAATCATGTAATAGTCCGGCAACTTCGGCTTTATCTGCATTGTAATTATATTTTATAGCTAATCTGCGAGCTACTTTCGAAGTATTAACTGAGTGTTCTAATCTCTCTTCGCCCAGCATCTCTTTTAATCTTAATGTTATCAAATCGATATCCACTCTTATCTCCTATCTCTTGTTTTAAGAGGCTCCTGGTATAAAATGTAACATCTTGTGCCAGGCATTAAATGTTACATTTTACGATATAATCCTTTTTTGTAGATATATTTTTCTACTTCATGGGGGAGTAAATATTTTATGCTTTTTTCCTCTCTCACTCTTCTTCTGATATCTGTAGAAGATATAGACAAGGCAGGAATTTCCATAATTTTAATAATTTTTTTAAATTTTTGGTTTAATTTATTTAAATCATATCCCGGTCGGGTTACTGCTACAAATTGACAGAGTTTAACTAATTCCTCACTTTTATACCAGGAATCTATCTCTAAAAAAGCATCTGCCCCGGTGATGAAAAATATTTCAACCCCGTGATTATATTTTTTTAAAAATTCTTTAACAGTATCTATGGAATAAGAAGGTCCCGGCCTATTGAGTTCAACTTTAGATACTTCAAAAAATTGGTTATTGCTGGTAGCCAGGACAGTCATTAAATATCTATGTTCGGGGTCAGATATATCGTTTTCTCTTTTGTGGGCAGGTTTACGGCAGGGTACAAATATTATTTTATCTAATTTAAATTCAACCCTTGCTTCTTCAGCTGTAAATAAATGTCCGTAATGTATGGGGTCAAATACTCCACCCATTATTCCTAAATGTTTAATTCTCCCTTTCTCTTTAAAAATTATTCTTCCTCCATCTTTTAGTATATAGTCATTAGTATATAGTATATAGTAAAGAAAATAGAATTCAGAAGCCAGTATTCAGAATAAAATAGTGATAAATAATGTATAACAAGTTACAGGTTGCAAGTTAAAACTAAAACCGAAAACCATAATTCAAAATTCAAAACTTTTTCTCTCATATCGTATTGTGTATCACGTGAAATTCAAAACTCATCTTAAAACTGCTTGGGTATCCAGAATTCAGGAGCCAGGTTTCTGATTCCCATTTTTTTTTACGAGATACGATTCACGAGATACGAGATACGAATATAGTTTTGTGTTTTTCGTTATATACTCTACGCTAAACGCTATACGCTATATGCTAATCATCTTTCTCCTCAGGTATGCTTTCTTCAGCTTTTATTTCTATTTCGCTCTGTTCGGGCTCTTTCTCTTTCTCACCCTCTACTTCTCCGTTAATTACCATAAAAGCGATATCCTTTTCCGGATAGCTCCAGCTCTCTATCTTATCTCCATCTTCAAATCCAACTTCTATTCGCGAAGGATAGCCAAAACCAAAATACCCTTTTCTTTCTAAAGCCTGTTGGTAGGGGAGTGATTTTACTTTCTCCAACTGAAGCCACAGTTTTTCTTCTCTTTCTTTCAACCTTAAAGAACGATAAATTTTGGCTAATTGCACGTAAGAGCGCCAATATGGTGAGGGATGGCCAAAGGAGATTGGATTAGCAATTTCTTCTATATCGATAACTTTTTTATAATTTTCTATAGCTAAATTGTTAAACTGCCAGGTGCTTTTTTCTCCTAAAAGTCGATAAGTTTCACCTATCCAGTAAAAAGCCTCCAATAAATTCGGTTCTATACTGGCCACTCTTTTAAAATAAGGGACAGCACTTAATAAACTGTTTACAGAAGGAGCGTCTCCTTTAAAAAGATATTCTTCCGGATTTCCAATTATTTTAATTCCCTCATCTAAATAATCATTTGCTTCATCTGACTGAACCCGCGAAGTGCTCTTAAAACTACCTATTAAATTCCGAAAGGCGTATTGATTTCCAGTGTTAATTCTTAAAACTTCTTTCCATTGTTCTATTGCCTGGTTGTAAACACCGGTCTGTTTATAAACTTTCCCCAGCCAGTAATGAGCATTCTCAAAATCAGGGTTCAGTTCTATGGCTTTTTTATAATATTGTTCGGCCATCTCATAATTTTTCTGAAGGAAATATTCATACCCGTTTTTATAATAGGTCTGATAATCCTGGGCATAAATTATTGAACCGCCCAAAATTAAAATTAAAAATAGGATTAATAAACTCAGACTGGTTTTATAAAATATTTTTTCCATTATTCTTGCACCCTCCCCGCTTTATTCTTGTTAATATTCCTTCTTATAGGCAGGCGGAACACCTATCCTACTAATTAGAATTATTTAATTATAAAAGTAAGCAACCAGAATCATCTTATGATTCTTTCAGCTTCTCCACATAATTCATTCTTAAATTTGCCAGTAAATTTTCGATCCGCTTAAAATCTTCCGGGTTTAAATCGTCTCTAATCTGATCATATAAAAACGCTACGGTATCTATAGCAATTTTAGCTTTTTTTAAATCTTTATTAATTTCTTTAGTCTCAGTATTCATAATGAGACCCAAATACTCCCAGGCTTTTCCACTCAACATACTTATAAACCAAACAAAAAGAACAGGTAAATCGGGTTCTTTAAAACCTTCTTCTTGTTTTTTTTCTTCTTCTTTAGCTTTTTCTTTTATCCCTTCTTTTTCCTCTTTCTGCGCCTTTTTCTCTTTTATCTCTTCGTCTTTTTTTGTTTTACTATCTCTTGCTTCTTCTTCCTTTTTCATAATTACTATTCTTCTCCCCCTTATAAAAATATTTACTCGTATATCGTATTGCGTATATAAATAGTTAGTTGGTTAATTAGTTACCTGGTTAGTTAGTTAATGAATTGATATCAAACCAGTTAACTAGCAAATTAAAATAACTGGTAAACTGGATAACTAATATCCTATCCGCTAAACGCTAAACGCTATACGCTAATGTACGAGATACGATTCATGAGATACAATTTCGTTGTTCGTATCTAGTATCTAGTATCTCGAACGACAAATAAATTCA
>NCRO01000267.1 GCA_002849045.2 Candidatus Sediminicultor secundus | reverse complement strand
GGTGAGATTCTCGGTTTTTTTGGTCTTATTGGGGCAGGTAGAACCGAATTGTTCAAAGCAATTCTTGGCTTATATCCCTTGGATAGTGGAAAGATTTTATACCAGGGGAAAATGCTTAGAATAAAGGGAGTAAAGGATGCTATAATGAATTCCATCGGCTATCTTCCTGAAGACAGAAAAAAGGAAGGTCTATTTCTGAAAATGGGTGTTGACGAAAACTTAATTGCACCTCAGGCTAAAAATTTTACGAACAAAATAGGCCTTTTGGCCAGCTCGAAAATCAGTGGATTTGCCAAGCAAATGCAGAAATCTTTCAATATCATTACTCCAACACTCAAACAAAACCTTCTACACCTCTCAGGTGGAAATCAGCAGAAAGTTCTTCTTAGTATGTGGGTAGGCATAAAGCCAGATATCCTTATCGTTGACGAACCTACCAAAGGTGTAGATATAGGCACCAAGCAAATGATATATCGTAAACTAAGAGAGCTGAACGAGGGAGGAATTGGTATAGTGGTTATTTCCTCTGATCTTCCCGAAATAATTCAACTGTGTGATAGGATAATAATCATGCACGAAGGTGAGATAACGGGAGAATTTTTACAGAAAGAAGCGACTGAGGAAAAGATTATGGCTTATGCTACTGGTCTTGTGTCTATAAAGAAAGGAGAAGGACAAAAGCATGGAATCTGAAGTTAGAGAAGGTCCTTTAGTGGGTCCATCAATAAAAAAGGAAGGAAAAGCTAAACTTCTAATGAGTCTATTGCAGTCCCGAGAATTTATTCTTGCTGTAGCTCTTCTGATGATTATAATTGTTATGAAGTTCGTTTCCCCCTTTTTTCTTACACTAACTAATATACGAGGGCTGCTTGTTGGTACGACAATGATTGGAATTATCAGTGTCGGGATGACAGGGGTTCTGGTGACCGGCGGGCTTGATCTCTCTGTCGGTTCCACGCTTGCATTAGCTGGAATTATAGCCGGGATTTCCCTTAGAGCTGGAATTCCTGTGACTTTTTCTGTGATCTTCGCTCTCCTTTCAGCTGGAGCAGTGGGTTTTCTAAATGGACTATTTATTTCTAAGTTGAAGTTCGATCCATTTATAACAACTCTTGCTACGATGATAATAGTCAGAGGTCTGCTTCTCGTAATTTCCAATGGGCACGCGATAATTAACTTGCCAGATTCATTCAACCAAATTGGCCAAGGTACATTCCAAGGCTTTCAGTATCCCGTTTATTACTTTTTTATAATAGCAATAGTGGGCGATTTTTTATTCAGGAAGTCATATCTGTTCAGATTAAGTTATTATGTGGGAAGCAATCAGGAAGCAGCTACAATGTGTGGAATTAATGTTGAAAGGATAAAAATTTTAAATTATGTCATAGTGGCAATATTTGCTGGAATAGCCGGGATTTGTATGACGGCTCGGATGGGGATGGCATCAGTAACAATTGGTGAAAGCACACCTCTTCCAGTTCTTGCAGCCTGTGTAATAGGTGGGGCATCGTTTAGAGGGGGTGAAGGTACTGTTCTTGGCTCAGTTCTGGGTGCTTTCTTGCTTGAGCTTTTGATAAACGCGCTGAACATTGCCGGGATAGGCATCTACTGGCAACAAGTGTTTACAGGTGCAATTCTCCTTAGTGCAATTGCGCTTGATAAATTTAAGAAAAAATAAGATTAATAAAGGAGGTATAAAAATGAGAAAGTTTTTGGATTTGACATTAATGCTTGAAGACGGTACCCGTGCACTTGACCTGGATCCAATCACCTTTGTTAATAAATACAGAAGCATTGATCAGGACGGATATAACCTATCTCAAGTGATTCTCAGTTCACATGTAGGCACCCATATTGATGCTCCGTATC
>NCRO01000266.1 GCA_002849045.2 Candidatus Sediminicultor secundus | reverse complement strand
TAAAAAGTTTCCTTCCCATGAGTATGGCTATGACAATCCGAATGTCTCGACTGAAGCGGTAAAGTACCTTGTTCAAAAGAAAATCAAGATGCTTGCAGTTGAGTCACCAACGTTGAACTGGGAAGATAACCCCGATGCGCACAAAATACTCCTTAGTGCCGGGATTCTATTAGTAGAGGGACTTGCTTATCTTGATAAGATCAGCACCGAAACATTCACGTTCTACGCTATACCTCTGAAAATAAAAGACATTGACGGTTTCCCAGTAAGAGCCTTCGCAGAAATTGCGTAAGCTCAATATTTGAAAAATAAGATGAAGAAGGTGAGAGATGATGAGAAGATTCAAGGTCGTCATCAGCGATCGTGATTATCCGGATTTGAGTATTGAGGAGAGTATATTGGAGTCCATTGGCGCAGAGGTTGTTGATGCACAGTGTAAAAGTGGAGGGAAAGCATTGTTAAAGTACATTACAGACGCTGACGCTATTCTTCAGCAATACGCAGA
>NCRO01000265.1 GCA_002849045.2 Candidatus Sediminicultor secundus | reverse complement strand
CAGATGATATAGAAACAGCCAGGGCTTGGGTTTCATTAGGCGTTCAATATATGGCTTTTTCAGTTGATGTGGGTATTCTTTATAATATCAGTAAGACCATTGTAAATAAATTAAAAAATTAATTGATTGTAAAAAATTTTGTTATATGGAATTTTATTTCCCAAAAGGAGAAGAATGAAATATTTTAAGGTGAATGAATGATTGTAAAAGTAAAAGCATTTGCTAATTTAAGAGAAGCTTTTGGAGGGGAGGCAAGCGTAAAGCTAAAAGAGGGAGCTGTTTTAAAAGATCTCCTATCTCCTGTTTATTTACCATCCAAGGCATTAAAGGCAATAATAGATGAATCAGGAAATATTAAACCTTCCATACTCATCTTGAAAAATGGAAGGAATATCAGGTTTTTGAGAGGTCTTCTCACAAGGTTGGAAGATGGTGATAAAGTGAGTATATTCCCTCCAGTTTGTGGAGGATAATTTATTCTTTGCAGATGAGAATAAAATGAAATAATCTTTAAAAATAAGACATGTTAATAAGGAGATTGCCTTAAATTTTTTAAATTGAAGTTTAAAAATGTTACAAAAATGAAATATTAAGGATTAAAAGATACATAAAAAGCATAAGTCTATTAATAAGTTAGAGAAAAATTTTAATTTTACTGGATTATCTATAATTGCATGCTAAATAAAAATAGCTTTAATTACTCAATTGAACTTGATAAATTTAGTATATATTTACGGGATTACATTAATTGTTAGAAAGTAAAAAATTATAAAATCAAATTTTGTAAATAATTCAATTGAAATAAAAATACAA
>NCRO01000264.1 GCA_002849045.2 Candidatus Sediminicultor secundus | reverse complement strand
ATAGAGAAAATGCTATTGCTTCGCTATTACCTGACCAAGTTCCTTTGCAAGTTAAAAAAGAAAGGCTATGGAAACTTATCGATTTAAAAAAGGAAATATCGACTAAAATTAATAAAAAACTTGAAGGAGAAATACTCGAGGTCCTGGTGGATAAAAAGTCTAAAAAGCATATTGAAAATCAATTTTCCGGACGAACAG
The DNA here is from genome assembly GCA_002849045.2 of Candidatus Sediminicultor secundus. The sequence goes on along the minus strand of NCRO01000264.1, from coordinate 1,639 downwards.
GGACCAATAAAACAGTGGTATTTACCAATAAACAAGATTTGTTAGGGGAATTAGTTAAAGTTAAAATTATAAAGTCAAGTCCCTGGACTTTATATGGAGAACTAATTTAATGATTAACAGTAAAAATAATAATTTACTAATTTTATTAGGTCCCACCGGGGTAGGTAAAACAGATATTTCTACTAAGTTAGCTCAAAAAATATCTGATATAGAAATAATCTCTGCTGATTCTATGCAAATATATAAATATATGGATATTGGGACTGCTAAACCTAATAAAAACATATTAAAAGCAATAAAACATCATATGATAGATATTATTGAACCATCAGAGAATTTTGACGTAATACAATACAGTAAGTTAGCTACTAATATAATATTAGACGTTTTTAAAAGAGGCAAAATACCGATATTAGCAGGTGGTTCCGGACTGTACATTTCCTCAATAATTAATCCGCTTTTTACCGGACCTGCTAAGAATATTGAGTATAGAGAAATCCTGGAAGAAGAGGCAAAAATACACGGTAAAAAATATTTATATGATAAATTATCCAAAATAGATCCGGTTTCTGCTTCAAAAATCAAACCTAATGATTCAAGAAGAATAATCAGGGCTTTAGAAGTTTATAAATCTACCGGTAAAACTATTTCTTACATGCAAAAAAAAGCTTCTACCGAAAATCCAAAATTTAAATATCATATTATTGGGCTCAAAAGAAGTAGAGAGAATTTATACCAAAGGATTAATTTAAGAGTTGACAAGATGTTTAAAGACGGATTTATAGAAGAAGTCAAAATGTTAAAAGATATGGGTTATAAGGAAAATTTAAAGTCAATGCAGGGTTTAGGCTATAAACAGATAAATAAACATCTTAATGGCGTATACACTAAAGAAGAGACTACTAATCTAATAAAGATAGAGACCCGACATTATGCCAAAAGACAAATGACCTGGTTTAAAAATAAAATAAAGAATATTGAATGGATAGATTTAGATAAGAATAGCGAAAATGAAGTAATATCAAAAATATGGAGTCGTATGACATCCTCGTAGTTTCCTCCCCCTTGAGGGGGGAGGATTAAGGTGGGGGTGACTAATTTTCTTATCTTTTATTTTTTTTCTAATGTAGAGGTTTGATTCATCGAACCCGTTTTTCCTTTTCTGTCATTCCCGTGAAAACGGGAATCCATCCCTCTGTCATTGCGAACTTTCGAAGAAAGCGCGGCAATCCCTATTTCCCTAACCGAACCATGGGGGACATTCTTCTTTTGTATTCCCACACTTATGCTTGGCTAAAAGTAAAGTGTGTCCCCTTTTTAATAATTATTTTCTCAAAAAAGAAGGACTTTAAAAACTTATATCGTATACCTAATATATAATACGCAATATATTTCACGTAAATAAATATTATTATATTTCTATAATTTTGAATAAATTTAATATTGTAACCTGTATAGTGAAACTAGTACAGGTATGCAAAGTCAATATTTCGGTAACTTTTTGCGGAAAACCTATAAAATCTGAGAAGTTTCTTAACCGGATGGTTGAGGTCTTAGGTATTATTATAGATAGACGTCCTGAATAAATACCTCGTAAAATGGAAGCTAAACCATAGAAAAAATAGGATGTGTCTATATT
>NCRO01000263.1 GCA_002849045.2 Candidatus Sediminicultor secundus | reverse complement strand
GGATTCCGCCAGTAATTTGGTATATTCTTCGATTTCTCCCCCTACTATATTACGAAAACCAGCTAATATATCTTTCCCGACATGTCGTGCTCGAACAGTGTTGCCTTTTACAATTCCTAAAGTTTCCACAATTTCGTATTTGGAAAAATTATCCTGAGTAGTTGATAACATTTTTTACCTCCTTATTTCTTTACATCTCTTGAATATTTATCGTCTTTTTTGCTCGCTAATCTGTCTGTTAAAGCTTTAATAAATAAGAGCCCGAAGCCAACTATAGTTACAAGGCCAATTATTCCCAGCCAAACATTTTCGAACATACCGACTATCCAGGCGATAATCCAGGCAATGGTGACTATAATTAAAATAATATATCCTGTCTTTTCCATCTTTCTTTAACTCCTTTCTATTTTTATCTTATAATAATTCATAGAACCGTCCTCGGTATCAATCATAATGTTTCTACTTTTAGTAAATTGGTGGTGCCGGAAATTTTAAAGGGAATTCCGGCGGTAATAATTATTTTATCCCCTTTTTTAACCAATTTAGTTGCCAAAGCTACTTTTCTTGATTTTTCAATCATATCATCGGTATTTTCCAATTCCTCAGACTTAAAAGGGTAAACTCCCCAGCTAAGAGTAAGTTTTCTAACTGTAGAATCCTGGGTACTGGCTGCGATAATAGGAACAGGGGGACGATATCGGGATACCATACGGGCAGTACTCCCAGAAAAAGTAAAGGTGACGATGGCTTTTGCTTTTAAATCCAGGGCTACCTGACAGGTGGCGTGACTTATCGCATCCGGATTGGTGGGTTTAACCGAAAGCGACCTCTCGCTCAATATTTTTTCATAATCTATGGCCTTTTCAACTCTTAGGGCTATCTTATTCATTGTTTCCACTGCCTCTAATGGATAATTGCCTACTGCAGTCTCCTCGGATAGCATAATGGCATCAGTCCCGTCCAGGATGGCATTGGCCACATCGGTAACTTCTGCACGGGTAGGACGAGGTACGTTCACCATCGACATTAGCATCTGGGTTGCAGTAATTACCGGCTTCCCTGCAAGATTACATCTTTTAATAATATTCTTCTGGACCAGAGGGACATTTTCTAAAGGTATTTCCACTCCCAGATCACCCCGAGCAATCATTATTCCATCAGATGTTTCGATTATTTCTTTCAGGTTATCTACCGCCTCTTTCTTTTCAATCTTGGCAATCAGGGAAATATTTTCTGCCCCATTTTCCTTTAAAAATTTTCTTGCCCTTAAGACATCCTCAGCGTTTCTGGTAAAAGAAAGACCGATAAAATCAACTTTATTTTTTATTCCAAAGAGAATATCCTGATAATCTTTTTCAGTCAAAGATGAGATATCCATAGATATATTCGGGATATTTATCCCTTTGCGAGAGGTGAGTTTTCCACCCCTCACTACCCGACAGATAATATCAGTAGGAGTAAGTTCTTTCACTTTAAGCTCTAAAGTTCCATCAGCTAAAAAGATATAGTCCCCTTTCTTCACCTTCTGGGGCAAAGAAGGAAAGGTAACAGACACTCCCTGTTCGTCCCCGGGAACCTCGCGGTTAGTAAGAATAAAAGAAGAACCTTCTTTTAAAAGAATGGGCTCTTTTTCAATCTTCCCAATTCTTATCTTTGGCCCTCCCAAATCTTGAAGGATGGCCACAGATTCATTTGTCTTCAAAGAGGCCTGGCGAATATTTTCAATAACTTGATGGTGCTTTTCATGACTTCCATGGGAAAAATTCAAACGGGCAACATCCATACCCCCTTGAATCAGCTTCTCTATTTTTTCATAAGAACTACTCGCTGGCCCAATAGTACATACTATTTTAGTTTTTATCATTATACTCATTATAACCTCTCCTTTAATTTAATCGGTTACTTTGTTTTCTTCGGTTTTTGTTATTCTATAAACTTACTCTTTTATTTCTCCGAATTCTATTCCTTTATCAATTACAAAATCTCTAACTAAAATTGATTTATCTTCGGATACTTTAAAACCGGTAACCTCCTCAAATTTCTCTTCTGTTATCCCGCCATCCAGCAATTCCTGAACAGTTTTTTTACCGGTGACTTTAAATCCTTCAGCTTCTTTTACAACTATCTTGGAGAACTCCGAAGAGGTTAAATATTTACTATCCAGATATTCCAATTTAAAAGTATGTCCCTGCCAATAGTCTTTTTCTTCCCCAATCAGTTTACCACTTTCTATCAAATAATTCACGGTCATTTTCGGCAAATAAAAGGTTTCATCAGAGATATAAGAGCTTTTTAAATAAAGGGAAGTAAAAACTTTAACTGTATCAGTCTCAACAATGTATTCTTCTCCTTCCAGTTCTACCGGTTTAAACATCTCTCTCAAATCTTTTTGTTTAAAAATATTCGGATTTGTACCCTCCTTTTTATTTTTGTAGGTTTTTTCCATTATTCACTAATCTATATATTTACATATACCTATATATATGCAAAAGAGAGGAATTTTTTTTCATAAAAATGTTTCTGCAAGATCGTTAGTGTAAACTTTATTTGGTTAGTTAAATAAAAAGTTATGCTTGTATCTTTTCTCTACTTTCCCTTAAATTATTTTCTTTCTCTTTCTTAACGCGATACTCAATACTATATACTCG
>NCRO01000026.1 GCA_002849045.2 Candidatus Sediminicultor secundus | reverse complement strand
AGCCGATTATAAAGATGTAGATTTATTAAGAAAATTTATTACTGAACAAGGTAAAATGCTGCCCCGTAGAGCAACCGGAAACTGCGCAAGACATCAACGTACACTGGCTATATCTATAAAAAGAGCAAGAGAAATAGGTCTTCTCCCTTATGTGGCGAAATAAATTAGTATTTAGTATATGTATATAGCGAAAAACGAAAAGCGCAAAACGTAAAGCTAAATTCGTATCTCGTATCTAACATCTCGTATCTCGAAAAAATAGAAATAGAATAAGAAATAAAACAATTTAACGCAATACAGAAAAAAGTTTTGAGTTTTGAATTATGGTTTCTAGCTTTTCGCTTTAAGTTTTTAGTTTTTTAAGTATCAAAGAAGAGGATTTTATTGACTGAACAAATTCCAACTAAATCAATAGTTGAGGGTGCATTTTTAGCCGCAATTACTGCCGTTTTATTTATTATTAGTATTTACATTCCCTTACTAGGTACACTGGTAAGTTTTTTGTGCCCTCTCCCGATTATAATTTTATGTTTGCGCCATAGCATAAAGTTTGCTATTATCTCAACTTTTATATCAGGGATTTTGGTGACTATTTTAGCTGGTCCACTGCAAGGGCTTATGGTCCTATTAGGTTTTGGAATATTGGGGCTAACTTTAGGTTTTGGCATAAAAAAAGGATTATCTTTAACTGATATTATTATCATTGGAAGCATAGCTTCTCTTGTTTCTAAAGGTTTAATCCTTTTAATTGGTTTTTGGGTTTTAGATCTTAACACCGTATTATTTGACATAGAAGAAATAGATAAAATTATAACTCAATCTTTGAATTTTTATAGCAATATGGGACTATCTCCGGAACAATTAGCTTCCCTGAAAGATTCCCTAACTCAAACTATTAATATTGTTAGAATAGCATTTCCGGGAATGATTATTCTTGCTTCAATTTTTGATACTATTTTAAATTACTGGGTAGCTCGCTTAATCTTAAAGAGATTTGGATATAAGTTAACGAACTTTACTTCCTTCTTTAACTGGAGAGCTTCCAAGTCTTTTTTTGGGAGTTATCTTTTAGGGATGGTATTGATAATTCTGGGAACAACTTACAAGATACCTCTTTTAAATAGAATTGGAATAAATATACAAGTTTTTTTTGCAGTGGTATTTTTGATTTACGGCCTTTCTTTAACCGCTTTTATATTAGAGCGGTTTAAAATTAAAAATTTTTTAAAGTGGGTTATATATATTCTGGTATGCTTTCAACCACTTTTATCCCAAATTGTTGTCTGGGCAGCCATGTTAGATATATGGATAGATTTTAGAAGATTACTTGCCATCAGAAAAGAATAATTTAGTATATCGTATGTCGTATATCGTATATCGTGAAGAAAATATAATTCAGAAGCCTTATTCATATCCCGCGAGAAAAGAAGAAGACAGAAAAAAATTATTAGCAGACAAAAGATAATTGTCAAAGAAAAAGTAGTAGGGGCGTATTGCATACGCCCACAGGAGACGAAAGGCATGTAGCATTAGAGAGGGCACAATTCATTGTGCCCCTACGACTTAATTTTATTTCTTTAACGCAATACGCGATACGATATACTATCGACTAATAAATGTTGCTAAAATTGATGGAAGAATTTATAATAAATAGAGAATAGAGCAGGGAGGCTTAGGATATGAAAATAATTTTGAAACAAAATATTGAAAAAATTGGACAAGTAGGAGATGTAGTTGAAGTAAGCAACGGCTTTGCCCGTAATTTCTTGATTCCTCAAGGTAAAGCAATTTCTTTTACCATAGGTAATTTTAAACAAATAGAATATTTAAAGAAACGAGAAGCAGAACAAAGAGAGGGAGAGTTAAAGGAAGTTAAAGAATTAGCAGAAAAAATTAATAATATCTCCCTGGAAATTAAAGTTAAAGCCGGGGAAGAAGGGAAGCTTTTCGGTTCTGTAACCAGTAAAGATATTGTTGAGACTCTATTAAAGGAGCACGGAATTAAATTAGACAAAAAGAAGATTAATTTAAAAGAGTCCTTAAAAAAATTGGGTGCTCATACTGTACCGGTTAACTTATATAAAGATATAACTCCTCAAATTAAAGTTAATTTAATTTCTGATTCCGCATCTGAGCAGGAAATAGAGGATATAAAAAAAGAATAGGTTCGTATTTCGTATGTCGCATATCGTATTTCGTATATCGCATTCTAGCGGATAGCGATAGTATATAGCGAAAAAGGAAAAGCGCAAAACGTAAAGCTAAATTTGTATCTAGTATCTAGTATCTCGTATCTCGCTAAAAAGAGAAATAGAATGAGAAATAAAACAATTTAACGCAATACAGAAAAAAGCTTTTTAGTTTTAAATTATGGTTTTTCGCTTTTAGCTTTAACTTTTTAGTTGTTATACCGAAAACTATCAACCGAAAACTTGTATTTTTACTAGCGACTATTCACTATTCACCAAAAACTAGTTAATACGGAGAAAAGCAAATGGAATTAGGCAGGAATCCTCCGCAAAATATTAGCGCAGAACAGGCTGCTTTAGGTTCAATGTTGCTTCAGGAAGATGCTATTTTGCATGGTGTGGATATTTTAAGACCTGAAGATTTTTACAAAAAATCTCACCAGATTATCTTCAAGTGTATTCTTGAATTGTTTGAAAAGAGCAGTGGTGTTGATTTAGTTACTTTAACTGAGGAATTAAATAGGATAAATTTATTAGAAGAGATCGGAGGAGTTACCTACCTAACTAATCTAATTAATAGTGTCCCTACTGCAGCAAATATTGAGTACTACATTAAAATTGTCGAAGAAAAATCTATTTTACGTAACTTAATTAATAGTGCTACTAAAATTATTTCTATGGGTTACGAAGAAAAAGAAGATGCTAAAATTTTACTGGATAAAGCAGAGCATTTGATCTTTGAGGTGTCAGAAAGAAATTTAGGGCAGTCTTTCGTTCCCATCAAAGAGATACTTCAGGATAGTTTTGAGAAGATTGAAAGTCTATATCATAGAGGTGAATTAATTACCGGAGTTCCCAGTGGATTTGACGAATTTGATGATATTACTACTGGGTTTCAACCCACCGAGTTTATTATTATTGCTGGTAGACCCGGAATGGGTAAAACAGCTTTTTGTATGAGTATAGCCCAGTATATCGCAGTCTCTAAAAGTATACCGGTAGCTCTTTTTAGTTTAGAAATGTCAAAATCTCAATTAGTTCAAAGGATGCTTTGTTCAGAGGCTCGAGTTGATGCACATAATCTAAGAAAAGGACGATTAGCCGAATCAGATTGGCCCACCCTTTCAATGGCAGCAGGTCGGTTATCTTCTGCTCCCATTTTTATTGATGATACAGCCGGGATTTCTTGTTTAGAAATTAAGGCTAAAGCCAGGAGATTAAAAGCTCAACACAATCTTGGTTTAGTAATAATAGATTATTTACAGCTTATTTCAAGTTCCGGCAGAATAGAAAATAGGCAGCAGGAGATTTCAGAAATTTCTCGTTCTCTTAAAGGTCTGGCGAGAGAATTAAATGTTCCGGTAATAGCAGTTTCCCAATTATCCAGAGCAGTGGAACAAAGAGAAAGAAAAAGACCCCGTCTTTCTGATTTAAGGGAGAGTGGGGCAATTGAACAGGATGCTGATTTAGTTGTTTTTCTGTACCGAGAGGAATATTATAAGCCAAAAACAGAAAAGAAGGGGATTGCTGAGGTAATTATTAGTAAGCAGAGAAATGGTCCTACAGGTCAAATAGATTTAGCTTTCGTAAAAGAATATGCGAAGTTTGAAAATTTAACCCGTATCTCAGAAGAATAGCAAATTAATAATAATTTAATTGGCAAATTAGTTAATTAATTTATTGGTCAATTGTATTAACTTGCACCTTGCACCTTGCATCTTGTAACTTGTAATCTGTATTTAATACTAACGACTATTCACTATTCACTAACGACTAATTTATAATTGACAGGTAGTAAAAAATATAGTAACATTTAGAAGCAAAAATTCTTTAATTTTAAATATTTTTAGGGCCGTTAGCTCAGTTGGTAGAGCATCTGACTCTTAATCAGAGGGTCGCAGGTTCGAAACCTGCACGGCCCATCGAAAATGCCCCCATCGTCTAGGGGACAGGACACCGCCCTTTCACGGCGGCGACAGGGGTTCAAATCCCCTTGGGGGCACCAATTGATTTATTGTAAAAAATGGGCGGATAGCTCAGTTGGCAGAGCACCTGCTTCACATGTAGGGGGTCACAGGTTCAAGTCCTGTTCCGCCTACCATTTTTTTATGAGGATATGATGCCGGCGTAGCTCAATTGGAAGAGCAACGGAATCGTAATCCGTAGGTTGTCTGTTCAACTCAGATCGCCGGCTCCAAATTTAGTATATAGTATATAGTATTTAGTAAGGAAAAGAAAAACCAAGAGAAAGAAGAAAGAAACTAGATTTAAATATAATAATAAGTGATAAGTAAGGTGTGATAAGTAACGAGTTACGGGTTACAAGTTTCTAGTTTATAGAAAACCCAAAACAGGTAGGAGCTTATTGCTATACGCCCTTATAATGAATTAGAACCGAGAACTAAGAGCTGACAACTAATTTTTCTTATCCAAAAACTATAAACCAAGAACTAAAAACCGCATACTAACGACTAACGACTATTCACTATCGACTATAAAAAGGCGAACAGCTAATGAGCAATCCTAAACTGACTTCTCCTGCAGAAGTTACCAGACTTCTTACTAAATACGATTTTAAGTGCAAAAAAAGGTTAGGCCAGAATTTTTTAGTAGATCAAAACACCTTGCAAATAATTGTTAATTCACTAAAATTAAATAAGGAAGATTGCATTTTAGAAATTGGCACAGGTATTGGAACTTTAACCTCTGCATTATCCCCCCTGGTCAAACAGGTTATATCTGTTGAGAAAGATAAAAAATTAGCGCCCCTCCTAAAAGAAAGTCTTTTCTCCTTTGACAATATTGAGATTATTTTTGAAGATGTTATGAAATTTGATCTGCTTAATTTTTTTGAGCAGAAAAGAAAAAAAGGTGGAAAAATTGAAAAAATAGTGGGAAACCTTCCTTACTACATCTCCATATCATTAATAAGACAGATTCTTGAACTTAATCGATATTTAAAATTAGCTGTATTTCTGGTTCAGAAAGAGGTAGGAGAAAGATTAATGGCCCAAGCAGGAAATAAGAATTATGGCATATTATCCCTTGTTGCCCAATATTACTCTAAACCCCAAAAAGTACATACTGTCCCATCTACAGTATTTTACCCCCAGCCTAAAGTGAGTTCGATGATAATAAAATTAGATATCTATAAAAAACCGCAAGTAAAAGTAGGTAACGAGAAACTATTTTTTAATATTATTAGAGCTTCCTTTCAACAAAGGAGAAAAAGATTAATTAATTCTTTGTCTAACTATTTTAAGGAAGTGCTCGCTAAAGCGGAAATAGAAAATATTTTAACTGAAACAAGTATTGATAAGAACCGCAGGGGAGAAACCCTGACTTTAGAAGAATTTGCTAAACTAAGTGTAGCAATGGGAAAAAGCTATGAATAAGTCAGTAACCTTATTCGTATCGAGTATCGCGCCAGCATTAAACTAAAAACTTAAAGCGAAAAGCGAAAAACCATAATTCAAAATTCAAAACTTTTTCTTCAATTTAAAGTTTTGGTTTTGCGTTTTTAGCTTTAAACTTTACGCTCTGATACTATCCACTAACGACTAATCTAGACTGACGGACCGGTCCTGTCGACTGGCAGACCGGTAAACTAATCGGTTAATTGGCGAATTATTACTTTTTTTGACAATAAAATTCTATCATGTTATAATTTTTTCAACTAAAACCTTATAGAAAAGAACAGGGAATTGACAGTGCTAACTATTAACATTGCAGAAACTAAAGGCAGATATAATTCATTGAGAAGAGAAAAATTTAAATATTAAATAGATTATTCCAGAAACACAGTAGTTATTATTGCTGTGTTTATTTTTTAATAAATACTTAAACATTTACTGAAATAGGGAGGTAATAGCAACTATGTGAATAATCTGGAGTAAATTAGTCAAAATGAATGATTAGGAGGTTATAGTTAGGAGTACAACTTTATTTTATTAAACCAGTAGACCTGGTAGTAGATTAACAGGGATAGGTTGCACATATAATAAGCAGCTACAGATAAGAAATATAGTTAATTGTGATAATTTTAAAAACTAAAATTGAAAATAAGAAAAGGCGGTGTATCAAGTGGAAATTACAGATGTTAGACTTAGAAAAATAGAAACAGAAGGAAAATTAAGAGCTTATGTATCAGTTACTTTCGATGATTCTTTTGTAGTGCATGATTTACGGGTTATTGATGGCACTAAGGGCATGTTTGTAGCAATGCCCAGCAAGAGACTCCCCAATGGAGATCATAAGGATATTGCCCATCCTATAAATACCGAGATCAGAGAAAAGATTCAAAATGCAGTTTTAGATGTTTATAACAGGGAACTGGAAGAAGCTCCCCAAGTTAAAGTGGAAGCTAAAGTAGAAGAAAAAGAAGAAGAAAAGGTAGAAGAAAAAGAAGAAGAAAAAGAAGAAGAAAGTAAAGAAGAAGAAAAAGAAAAAACAGAGGAAGAAACAGTAGCGGAAGAAGAGACTGAGAAGAAAGAAGAAGGTCTATTTTAAGTAAGTTACAAGATTAAAAGTTCTTGGTTTGGGGCGTAGCCAAGTGGTAAGGCACGGGAATTTGGATCCCGCATTCGAAGGTTCGAACCCTTCCGCCCCAGCCATATAAATTAATTTTGATTCGTTAATTAGTTAAAGTATAAAACTGGTTTTTAGTTCTTAGTTTATAGTTTTTAGATAAGATTGCCGCACTTATTCCGTTCGTAATGACTAAGATGGATTCCCATTTTCATGGGAGTGACATAAGAAAGAAACGGAAATAGCATTATAGACAGGCGGGTCTGTCCTGCGGTTTTATCTTATATCTTATAACTGGCCAACTGGTAAACCGGGTAACCAAGTAACTAAATAAAATTGCATCTTGCATTTAATACTAACGACTATTTACTAACGACTAACGACTAATTTAATTGGCAAATCGGTCAATTAGAGAATTGGTGAATTGGTAGATTGGGTAACTAAATTATCTTATATCTTGTATTTAATACTAACGACTAATTAAGAGTTTGAATTATGGTTTTTTGCTTTTAGTTTTAAGCTTTTAATTATATATTGATAACTAATTTCTTTATCTAAAAACTAAAAACTATAAACCAAAGAGCGCCAAGAAAGCTCTATATTTCTTACAGGGTGAAAGTCCCTGTTGGGTAAGGTCTAGCCAACCACCCATACTGAGTGTTGCATTAAAATGGGTAACCATTAGATGAAGCGTACACAGGGAAGCAGGTAGGCCACAAGGAAGACCGTACTTCCTGAAAGGATATCCAGCCTCGTAAAATAGATTAATGCAGGTGGCAACGTTGTTTTAGTGACGGAAGCCTACACTAAAGAATCGTATATGGCAAGATTCTGGAGGGTCTGTCGGGGTATCAGCCTGTGGCATGTCTGCAGAGAAATATAGAGAACTTGGGAGACCCTATAAGCTCCTTACCTAAGGTAAGTCTACCCGATAGAAAGAGAGGGTAACTAACGGCTTATAGGGATTCGGATCAGCCCATAGTACTCAAGCAACGAGGAAGGGGTTGACAGAATACGTAGCCTGCAAAGGAAACATTTGCCGGGCAAGTAGGACTGGAGGAACAAATGCAAACCTCCCTGCAGGGAATAGCAAAGAAGGCAAAACTGAATAAGAAACATCGATTCCGTGATCTTTATCGGCTTCTAAACGAAGAGAATCTCCTAGATTCTTGCAAATACCTGAACAGCAAGGCAGCCTCAGGAGTAGATAGGATATCAACTAAAGAATTTGAGATAAATCTACTTAGCAATATCCAAGGATTAGTTAAGAGCCTAAAAGAGAAACGGTATCGGGCAAAACTGGTAAGAAGGGTGTACATCCCTAAAAGTAATGGGAGGCACCGATCTTTAGGCATACCTACTATAGGTGACAAACTGATACAAAAGGCAGTAGCCAGAATACTTGAGGCGATTTATGAACAAGACTTTCTTAGCTGTAGTTATGGATATCGTCCCACCATTGGAGCAAAAGATGCAGTACGAGACATAACTACTACCTTAGTAAGAGGAAGATATGGTTACATATTAGATGCGGATTTACAAGGATTCTTTGACCATATCGATCACCAGTGGTTACTCAAGATGTTAGAAGAGAGGATTGATGATAAACCATTTATCAACTTAATTGCCAAATGGCTGAAAGCAGGAGTGCTCTCCACCGATGGTAAAATATTACATCCGGTGACAGGGACACCACAAGGGGGAATAGTCAGTCCCATATTAGCTAATATCTATCTGCACTATGTGCTTGACCTCTGGTTTCAAAAGAAAGTGAAACCTAATTGTAGAGGAGAAGTCTACCTCTGTAGATATGCGGACGACTTTATCTGTGCCTTTCGTTTTAAAGATGATGTAGAAGAATTCTACAATGCACTAATTAGAAGGCTTAACAAGTTCGGTCTTTCTCTATCACCTGATAAGACTAGAATCATAAGATTCAGTCGGTTTGAGAAAGGGACTGATTACTTTGAATTCTTAGGTTTTGAATTCCGCTGGGGTACCAGCCGCAAGGGTAGGGATATCATTAAACGGAGAACCTCAAGGAAGAAATTACTATCAAGTTTGAAAAAGTTTACCCTATGGTGCCAAAAGTGCAGAAATTTTCGTCTTAGGGTAATCTTTAAACTGCTTAATGTTAAACTAAGAGGATATTACAACTATTATGGGATTATCGGTAATTTCGCTAGTTTGCAAACATTCTTCTTCCAAGCGATGAGAATCTTATATAAGTGGTTGAATCGTCGTAGCCAGAAGCGTAGTTTTTGCTATAATATATTTAACCAGATTACTAAATTTTATAGCATCGAGAAACCTAGAATTACGGAGTTTTCTCAACCAGTTTAAATATCTTATTAGTTTTACTTTTACGGAAGCGAGTATTTCTGAAGAGCCCAGTGCGGTAGTTCCGCACGCTGGGATCTGTGCGGGGGCAGTCGGGTGACTGGCTGTCCTACCGTGACAATCAGTTTCTTATTTTATGTTTATACTAACGACTATTCACTATCGACTAACGACTAATTATTGGAGGTATGATTATGGGAAATACTGCTGTAATTATTATGGCAGCAGGTAAAGGCAAGAGAATGAAATCTAATCTGCCTAAAGTTCTTCATAATCTTGCAGGAAAGCCAATTTTAAATTATGTATTGGACACAATTTATCAACTCGAAGCAAAAAGAAAGATATTAATAGTTGGTTATAAAAGCGATCAGATAAGAAAATTAATTGGTGATAAAATAGAGTATGTAGAACAAAAAGAACAGTTAGGAACTGCCCATGCAGTTTTACAAACTAAGAAATTATTGTCTAATTTTAAAGGAGATGTGCTGATTTTATCCGGCGACGTCCCCTTTTTAACGGTCAAAACTCTAAAAAAGCTCTTGAAATATCACCAGGCTAATAATTTTTGCTGTACCTTGGTCTCTACAATATTAAAAAACCCTAAAGGTTATGGTAGGATTATCAGAGATAAAAAAGGTGAAATAAAAGGAATAATCGAAGAGGTAGATTTATCTGCAGATAAAAAGAAAATAACCGAAGTAAACAGCGGAATTTACTGTGTTAACAAGGATAAACTATTCCAGGCTTTAGAAAAGATTACTCCGAATAATAAACAAGGGGAATATTATTTAACTGATTCAGTAGAGATATTACTAAAAGAAGGATTAACTGTAGGCAATATAATAGTAAAAGATTATTCGGAAATATTAGGAATAAATAGTCGGTTAGACCTG
>NCRO01000262.1 GCA_002849045.2 Candidatus Sediminicultor secundus | reverse complement strand
ATAATAAACAAGGGGAATATTATTTAACTGATTCAGTAGAGATATTACTAAAAGAAGGATTAACTGTAGGCAATATAATAGTAAAAGATTATTCGGAAATATTAGGAATAAATAGTCGGTTAGACCTGACTGATGCCTCCCAGAAAGTTTATCAAAAGACTCTTCAAGACTTGATGCTTCAGGGAGTAACTATAGTTGATCCTAATAGTACCTTTATAGAGCAGGGAGTTAAAATTGGTCAGGATACTATTATTTATCCCTTCACTATTATTGAAAAAGATACTAAAATTGAAAGTGGTTGTCTTATCGGACCTTACTCTCATTTAATTGATGCTGATATAGGAAAAGGAGTCAGAGTTTGGGCTTCAATAATAGAAAGCAGTACCGTTAAAGAAGGAGCAAATATTGGCCCTTATACCCATTTGCGACCAGAAACTGTAGTGGAAAAAGGAGCAAAGATAGGAAATTTTGTAGAAGTAAAAAAATCTACCATAGGAGAGGATAGCAAGGCATCTCATTTAACCTATTTAGGAGATGCCGTAATTGGAAAAAAGGTCAATATCGGGGCAGGCACTATCACCTGTAATTACGATGGAGAAAAAAAATATAAAACTATCATAGAAGATGGAGTATTTATCGGAAGTAACAATACTTTGGTAGCGCCAGTAAAATTAGGAAAAGATTCTTATACCGGAGCTGGCTCAACTATTACCGAGGATGTACCTC
>NCRO01000261.1 GCA_002849045.2 Candidatus Sediminicultor secundus | reverse complement strand
AATTGGTGAATTGGTAGATTGGGAAACTAAATTATCTTATATCTTGTATTTAATACTAACGACTATTCACTTCACTATCGACTAACGACTAATTATTGGAGGTATGATTATGGGAAATACTGCTGTAATTATTATGGCAGCAGGTAAAGGCAAGAGAATGAAATCTAATCTGCCTAAAGTTCTTCATAATCTTGCAGGAAAGCCAATTTTAAATTATGTATTGGACACAATTTATCAACTCGAAGCAAAAAGAAAGATATTAATAGTTGGTTATAAAAGCGATCAGATAAGAGAATTAATTGGTGATAAAATAGAGTATGTAGAGCAAAAAGAACAGTTAGGGACTGCCCATGCAGTTTTACAAACCAATAAATTATTGTCTGATTTTAAAGGAGATGTGCTGATTTTATCTGGCGATGTCCCCTTTTTAACGGTTAAAATTCTAAAAAAGCTCTTGAAATATCACCAGGCTAATAATTTTTGCTGTACCTTGGTCTCTACAATATTAAAAGACCCTAAAGGTTATGGTAGAATTATCAGAGATAAAAAAGGTGAAATAAAAGGAATAATCGAAGAGGTAGATTTATCTGCAGATAAAAAGAAAATAACCGAAGTAAACAGCGGAATTTACTGTGTTAACAAGGATAAACTATTCCAGGCTTTAGAAAAGATTACCCCGGATAATAAACAAGGGGAATATTATTTAACATATCTCTTATACACATCTAACGATGCCTAAGAAAAGCAATACATCGAGCTCAAATAGAACCGACCAAGTACACCAACACAGACACACGCAAC
>NCRO01000260.1 GCA_002849045.2 Candidatus Sediminicultor secundus | reverse complement strand
CAGTAAAAAAATTTAAAAAGCAGATTTTAGAGCTTGGCTTGGAGCTTAAGATAGGGCAGCAGGGAAATTTAAATCCCCGCTATGCGGCCAGGGCATGGATTTCTAATTCTGATAATAATTTTGATATCCAACAAATCTGTCGGGATGGATTGTATATAAAATGTAAAGAGGTTCTTTAAGCACCAAACAAAAAGATAAATAAAAAATATTTTTATTAAATTTCTAAAATACTATTTCAAATTCTGTTATCTTTACTAATAAGATTATTTAGAGTAAAATGTATAAGGACAAAATTCGTATCTCATATCTCGTTAAGAAAGAAGAAGGAGTCAGAAGATAAGATAGTATCGAGTATCGGGTAAATTAGCGTTTAGCGTAGAGCGTATAGAAATACAGTGATAAGTGATGAGGAATTAGTTACAATTTACAGGTTTTAAGTTATTTTCATATTGTCATTGCGAATGCAAGCCTGCCCACCCCCGCGAAGGCAGGGGAAGCAATCTCAAAGACGAGATTGCCACGCTCCGATAAATTGGAGCTTGCAATGACATAAAACATAATAAACTGAAAACTTGTATTTAATACTAACGACTATTCACTATTCACTAAAGACTAATTTATATGGTTAACTGTAGTTAACCATATAAATTTAAAACAGGAGTTTTTAATGAATAAAAGAGTAATTATTGATGTGGGTCTAACCGAAGAGAGGGTGGCTGTAATCGAGGCTGGCCGGTTGGTAGAAATCCACATTGAGAGAATTGAAGATGATAAGATTGTAGGAAATATATATAAAGGTAGAGTAACCAATGTTCTACCTGGAATAGAGGCAGCATTTGTAGATATTGGAATTGAGAAAAACGCTTTTTTACATATCGATAAAACTGCAGATAGTCAGGATAAAGATATAGAGTCGGTTACAGAAGCGGATTCTGATTCTGCTTCCAAAACTATTTTGGATGAAATTAAAGTTGGCCGGGAGATAATGGTACAAGTAATAAAAGAAGCTATAACCCCTAAAGGAGCACGAGTAACCACTAATATTAGCCTTCCGGGCAGGTATTTAGTTTTGATGCCCAATAGCACAAATCTTGGCATTTCTCATCGAATCGAAGAAGAAAAAGAAAGAGAAAGGTTGAAAAAAATCGTTCAACAGATAAAACCCAAAAATACAGGGTTGATTATTCGAACTGCTGGCTGGGGGAAAGAGTTGGAGGATTTTTTGCCCGATCTGGATTTTTTAACCAGATTATGGAGTAAGATTAAAAACAGAGGAAGGAAAACCAAGGCTCCCATGTTATTACATGAAGACCTGACTCTGACTTATCGGATTATTCGAGATCTGCTTACCGAAGAAGTAAAAGAAATTTTAATAAATTCTAAAAATGAACATAAAAATATGCTGAAGTTTTTAAAGACTTTATCTTTATCAGAATTAGAGCCCAGGGTATCTCTTTATAAAGGAGAAAAGCCCATATTTGAGGAATATAATATTGAAAAAGAAATCAACAAGGGCCTACAAAAAAAGATATGGCTTAGGTGCGGAGGATATTTGGTTTTTGACCAGGCGGAGGCCTTAACGGTGATCGATGTAAATACCGGTAAATTTGTTGGTAAAAAAGATATGAGGAAAACCATTTTGAAGACCAATTTGCAGGCGGCTGGGGAGATAGGACTTCAGTTAAGGTTGCGGGATATTGGAGGAATTATCATAATCGATTTTATCGACATGGATAACCAGGAAGATGTAGAAAAGGTAGTAAAGAAATTAGAGGAAAGCTTAAAAAAAGATAAAACCAAATCCAATATTATCCAGAATACTGAATTGGGTCTGGTTGAACTTACCCGAAAGAGATCCAGGAGAGATTTGGAAAACATGCTAAGAACCTCTTGCCCTTATTGTTCTGGAACGGGCAGAGTTTTATCCGCCGAAACCGTAAGCAATATGGTTCTACGTAAGTTAGAAGAGTTGTGCAATACTTCAAGAGCAGAAGCTGTCTTATTAGGAGTGCATCCTAAAGTAGAAGAAAATTTATCCGGGGCAAAGATGCTGTTGATTAAACAATTAGAGAAAAAAGGAAGAAAAGCTATCTATATTAAGTCTTCAAAAAATATTCACGAGATACTAGATACGATTTTAGCAATACGCTCCCACTTCTTTTTCTAAACTTGAAGCTCATAACTCGCAACCCATAACTTTTAATTTTAACTGGTGAACCGATTAAAGGA
>NCRO01000259.1 GCA_002849045.2 Candidatus Sediminicultor secundus | reverse complement strand
CATCCCCTCTCTTTTTTTTTTTTTCAACATGAATACGGTATACGATCTCATGTCTAGTCTCGTTCGCTCTGATATGTGTATAAGATACAGGCTGTACACCATGCTGGACTTGTTTGTTTAACTTATACGCCCAGTAAGATGGGTTTTTTGAATCAGATTTTGTCCCGACCTTCCAACGAAAGACCCTTTTTAATCCTGGTCGTTGGATATCCAGCCAAAGATACAATTTTACCTAAAATAGCTAAAAAGTCGCTAAAAGATGTTGCTAAGTTTATTTGAAATTAAAACAATAGGAAAATAGGGACAGATGTTCATGCTCAGTAATTTAGTAATTTTTCTATCTTATAGAAAGAAGTTTGGTAATTTATCCGTTATATTTTTAAATAATAAAATTTAAGTGACTATGTGATGAAGTTTAGTAAATAGGGACATACTCTGTTTTAATTATTAGGAGGAATAAGATGAAGATAGGAATGATGTGTCTTTGGAATGCCGCTAATGGTCCTTCCATTCATGCGGAATTGTTGGGTCGAGCCTGGGTGAAATTAGGCCACCAACTTAAAATATTTTATGCCCAGAAACATCCTGATGCCCGTCCAACCTTTCAAGAAGATGAGGATTTTGTAATCAGACATTTTAGGGTTGATGAAGTCATACCATTTACTCGGGCGACTTCCTTTGATCCTTCTCCGCTTTTAAATGAAGAATATGAAATCTTTGTCGCTCAAAATGTAGAGAGATTGCCTGCTGAAAAAATACTCGAGGTCTTCCCCCAGATTAAGAAAAAAGCACTTACTGTCCAGGTTGTCCATGAGGGTAAAGCCCCGGACGATCCCCTTTATTACCAATTTGACTGGGATGCTATTGTATGTTTTGACCAGAGATATAAAGATTATCTGGTCAAGTCTTTTCCTGCTGAAAGGATTCATATGATATCTTATCCTTATCACCCTCTCAAGCTGGGGAATAAAAAAGAAGCCAGAAGAGAGTTAAGATTGCCCCAGGATGAAAAAATTGTATTTTCCTTTGGCTTCAGGTCAAAAGATGTTATATCTGCTTTACCTTACCTAAATGAATTAACCCAAGAATATCCTCTCCGATATGTGGTTATTGCTAATCCCGAAAGTAAACTGGATGAATTACATCAAGCGAAGAAGAAATACAATTTTATAGACCTTAAAGTAAAGGCTCTCCCTTTAGATGAGCTATATGAGTATCTGTATGCTTCAGATGTGTTACTCATTCACAGGGAGTCCTCCCAAAAGTATCCAGCAGTGGTGTCCAGTTCGGTCTGCCAACTTTTAGGTTCTGGCTGTCCCATACTGTTTCATCATTCAAACTATGTAGAGCTACACGGAAATGAAATTATAAAATATCGCGACTTCGAAGATATGAAAACTAAACTTATTGAGCTGTTCCAGAGCAAATTATTCAACCTCACCAGAATAAAGGGTTTTTTAAAGGATTATGAAGCGGAAAGAATTGCCGAGAGATTTATAAAATTATTTGAAGAGTTAAGAGAAACTCGGAATCGGAATCAGAAAAGGAGGGTAAGATGAACTCTGCAATAGATGACATTGTTCAAAAATTAGGTGAAGGGAAGATAGTCACTCTTGAATCCGGAAATACTATCTTCAAGATGGATTCTTTTAGAGACAATCCTGTTGTAAAACCCCAAGACCTGGGGCTAATCTGGAAAGAAAATGATACGCTAAAGATTGGGTATATGGATTAGTTTTGGGGCACCCTGGTTATTTATCCGGATGGGATTATCCCGTCAAGTGGAGAAAAAATCCTGACATGGAGAAAATAGGGTCTCTATTTAAATACCTTCCCCATGGAATCTTCTCTTTGAGGAATCGCCATAATGTGAAGACCTGACCCTTACCGTTGACTGTCATATTTTGACACACAGGTTTCCAAAGCCCGCCAAAATATAATTGTGGGACAGGGGGCAACGCCAAATAATAGAGTTTTTGGTTAAGCAAGTTACTCTCCTCCTTATTTTTTAATGTTTCCTCTTCATATATTTAATTTTGGCGGGCTTTGAAAATTAAAATTATCTAAAGTCTTCAGAGTCAACCATCAACTCGATCTTATAAATCCCTTCTGTGGGCAATTCTCCCGCAACTTTAGCTGCTTTAGTAAGAACTTGTCTTATAGATTCAACATCTTTTGCATCAAATTCACAGTATAATTTGCCTTCCTCACGTGTATACCGACTTCTAATCCAATAAGCATCAACTGTGTGATTTGCCTTCACTGCCTTCGCAAAAGGTGTGGCAGCCTCCACAGTTAAATCCTTACCTACCGGATGGACAACTAAAAACTTAGCCATTTTTTATCACCTCCTTTGTTTTAAGTCTGCCAGGTAATTGAGATGGTATCAGTCTACTACTCGGTTACCTGTAAACGGGGAACCAGTCTTTGCTTAGCATAAGTAGTCCTTCCTTTTTATCCATCAGTGATTAATACTTCTGGGACAGGGGACAGTTCTTTGTCACACTTTAATCCTGGATAATATACTTCGATTAATGTGGCATAGAACCGCTCTCTATCACATTTTCCCTGTCACATTTTCATAATCAATTAGCCATAATAAATGTACACCCTTGGGCTTAAATCTATCTCTTATTATAAATCCTCTTGGTAACTTAAAGGTATAAAGTGCGATATAAATTTTGTGCTTTCTTTCAATGCTTTTCCATAAGTACTTAATAGGAATAACTTTAGCGGTTATTATTTTACCACGTTCCAAATCCGGTAGACATTGAGTATTATGCTCCCCTATCAATATCATCCCAGAACCAGTTTCATCTTTCACAATAAGAGCACCATTAATAAAGGTACTCTTCTCTGAGGTATAAAGCTCTTCCACTAATGCGACTTTTATCTTACCTTTTACTTTCATTATATGTCCCTGATAAGAATTGAAATGCGGGATGATTTCACCTAAAGCTAATATCTCATCTTTACAAACTTTTATTTCCATCTGTTTGGAAAATACCCCTTCTTTGTCTCTCGCCTGTACCATTAAAGTATGGTAACCTGCTTTTGCCTGAGTTGAATCCCACATCGCAGTAGCGGTATTCCACAATTTCTCTTTTCTAATTTCCATTGGAATAATATTACCCTGGTCGATCTGGTATCTTACCTCTTCAAGAGAACCATATTGGGTATAGATCTGGGCGGTCACCTCTGCTATTCCATCCACCAAAGGGCCTGGCGCAATAATATTTATCTGCCTATCTGCGCCAATCTCCTTATAGAAGCTAAAAATATTATTTCCTTCTACCTGTACAATGCGATAACCACAAGGTTTGCCATCAGAGCAATCACCCCGCCACCACTCCCCACACAGAGCACCGGTAACCTGTTCCGGGATGCCCTGGCTATCTATCAATGTATCCATATGCCAATGTCCTGAGAACATTTTTGTTGAATGCTGATTGAGCAGGTTTAGAACCTCAACACAATTTTCCCATGATATAGTTGGCTCATGAAAAAACACTAATAGTGGCTTCCCTTCTCTATAAGATAAATTCTTTCGCAGCCATTCAACTTGATAATCTGGTATCTTATAAAATTGATTACCATCTAAAAATTCATTTGGATCTAAGACGATGCAGTGGTATGAACTCCAATCAAAGGAATAGTAGGTAGGTCCGAAGTAATCTCGATACATTTCCTTATTATGTCCCGGCTCGTTGCTAATATCCTTCTTATAACATATACCTACAACATCATGATTTCCCAACACATTAAATACCGGCACATCTAAATTTTTAATTGAATCAGAATAAATGTCGTACCACTCCTTAGCTTGTGATATCGTCACTCTTTCAGCCTCTAATACTAAATCACCTGTAGCAATTACAAAGGCAGGATTTATTTTATTAATCTCTCTTAATGCCTTCTCAAAAAAGATACTGTGCTCCTCAAGGGCGTCTAAATGTATATCTGTTATTTGAACAAAGGTAAATTGCTTTGAATCTTTATCTGGTGCAAAACTTAAACCAAAATGCAGATTATCTTCCAGTAAGTTTTTATACCAGGAAGTAGTTAAAATATAATTAGTGGGTGTAGTTATGAAAATGAAATCACCTTCCCGGGGAAGGAAATAATTTCCTGTTTCATCTGTAATAGTTACGGTTAATCCATTAGAAACAAGTATGTCAGGTAAGCCCATTTCTCCTATATCCTGTATCCCATTTGCATTATGGTCTTCAAACACTATTCCTTTGACCTGGGAGATATCCTTAGATATGGGTGGTACAATGTCAGGTTGTATAGGGCTAAGGACGCAACCTGCTTCTTCCTCTGATTTCTTCATCTGTGGTTCGGTGGTTACCCGAATAGTATTCCCTTCTGCATCTATTATTCTATAAATTGTTGCCCAGACTGAAAAATTTCCGCATAAAAAAACTAAACTTAAAATAATAATTGCCAGTACCAAGAGAGAGGTTTTTCTCATAATATTATCCTCCCTAACAAATACAGGTTTAAGAACATGATTGCTCAATGAATTGCCTTTGCCAAGAATCGTCTTTTTCTAATCTTCGATAGGAAAAATTGACTGAATAAGGCTGAACAAACTGCTGCCCCATTTAATAGCCCATAATAGGTGTTAATTGATTTTTGTTAAATGTGAAATTCTTTTATTTGATCTATGACTCTTAGAATTCTTTTAGAGTTTTATTTGAAGATTTATGGTGGGAATATTGGAATGTATCTAACCATTTTTCCGTTGGTCTATAATTCTTAAAATAATAATTATTGCATACATAC
>NCRO01000258.1 GCA_002849045.2 Candidatus Sediminicultor secundus | reverse complement strand
TCTTTTGTATCAGTGCCATATGCCTACCTGTAAGAGTTTTATGCGGCTGGTCAAAATATCTCTTCCGATAATCAATTCCTCTGACCGAACCTTATTTTTCAGTAATTCAAAAACCACCCAGCCAAAAGCAGTCAGGATTAACAGTAGATAGAAATTCTGGTATATAGAAATAATAAAAGCTGATAAACTTAAGTAGAGAGAGACTCCAATAATAGTTAAATTTGCTCCTTGAGCCGAAAATCCATAAGATTGCAGTTTCTGGCGTAACCTGCTCCTGCTCCCACTCTCCGAAAATAATGGAAATTTTCCTATACCCGGGCCCGGGCTTTCCTGACGGGCATAATTAGCCACAATAGAATAAGAGCTGTCTATGATCGGTACGCCTAAAATTAAAAAAGGAATCAATAAAGTTAAAGCTGCTGTACTCTTGGATACACCTACAATAGCAATCACCGCTAACATAAACCCAAAAGACATATAGTAGGAAGAAAATTTCCCCCGAGGAAGATATTTGATAAAAATAAATGCTATCACCGCCATAATCAAAGATAGTACTTCTGCCAAAATTAATCCCTGTCTCTGGACAAGGGAGACCACTAAAAAAGTTAGGGAAGCGATAAAGACGATATAGGGAGTGATGTCTCCCAGTTCATCTGCCTGGCCGATAGAATTAGTAATGCTTATCAGCCAGATTATGGTTAGAGGGATAGATAAATAGCTAAGATAAAGATACCCTCCCAATGAGGAGGAAGGAGCTCGTAAAAATTCTATTTTAATCCCAAAATAAATTATAATTAAAGAAATTAAAACTTGAAATATCAATTTAGTCCCTGTGGGAAGCTTTTTCTTTCTATCTGCTCTCCCCAGGATGACCATCAGCGCACTGCATATAATGATACCTGCAATTTTAAACACCATTCCGGTTTCTAACATATAAATATATTTTCCTTCATTATTTCGTTTTATTTCTTCTTAATTCTTATTTTTGTCTTATTTTTCTGTTATTTCCGTTTTTAACCTTTTTTCTGCTTAATCCAATTATATTAATACGACAAAAGTATCTTAAATTCCTTCTTTTTAGGATAAATTTTTAAAATTAAAACTAATTAGTGAATATTCTCTTTAAACCAGCGAACTGTCTTTTCTAAACCTGCTGAAAAGTCAAACTTTGGCTGCCATTCTAAAACCTCTTTAATTAAGCGGCAATCCAAAATATTCTTCCTTAAATCCCCTACTCTGGGAGGTCCATAATACGCCGGATGAGGGAATTTTATAATCTTCCTTAAAAAAGAGAAGATTTCATTAACCGAAACCCCTCTTCCGGTCCCCAGATTAAGGCCATTAAACTTAAGTTCAGCTACGGCTTCACCTTTGCCTTCAATTTCTTTTTCTTTTTTCTTAGCTTTTTCTTTTTCCTGAACAACTTTAGATAATTTTACCATATTTTGAAGAGCGAGTAAATTGGCTCGGGCTACATCTTCTACATAAATATAATCTCTGATATATTCCCCATCGCCATTTATGGTGGGAATCTCGCCTTTTAGCATCTTTTCTATAAATATAGCGATAACTCCGGCCTCACCATAAGGGTCCTGACGGGGCCCATAGACGTTTCCATATCTTAGTGCTACATATGGGAGATGGTAACTTTTCTGATAGAAATCAAGATAATGCTCAACTGCAACCTTACTGATTCCATAAGGTGATTGGGGCCTGAAAGGATAATCCTCGGTAATGGGAAAATGCTCTGGTTCTCCATAAATAGTTCCTCCGCTGGAGGCAAAAACTATTCCTTTGACCTGGTGATTCATCAGGCAGCATTGCAATAAAATCAAGGAACCCAGAATATTTGTCTGCACATCAAATAAAGGGTGTTTCACGGAAAAAGATACGCTAATCTGGGCGGCTTCATGGAATACATAATCAGGTTTTTCTTGCTGGAACACTTCTGCTAATCCTTTTTGGTCTGTGATATTTAATTTATAAAACCGGGCTTTTTTGTTGACATTCTCCTCTCTACCGGAAGATAAATCATCAACTATCACAACCTGATAATTATTATTAATTAGTAAATCCACAATATGTGAACCGATAAAGCCCGCCCCACCAGTAACTAAAACTTTTTTTTCCATAATGACAAGTTTTGTGCCAGGCACCAGATTTGTCATAAATGTAAAGTTTGGTGCCGGGATCCTCCCTTTCTATATAATTATAATACTATAATTAAAGCGATTACGCTACAGATAGCGCTTATCCCCCATAAGATAAACACGACATTTTTATGTGCTATCCCCCGGACTAAAAGTCGATGGTGAAGATGCCCTTTGTCAGCCTGGAATATGGGATGATGACCTCTGTATCTCCTCCAGATAGCAAACAGGGTATCAAAAACAGGTAGAGCCAGAATAACAACGGGGATAAAAATAAAGAAGGCATTTCCGCTATTTAATACCCACAAAGCCCCTGTGGAGGCCAATACAAAACCGGCAAAAGTACTGCCGGAATCCCCCAAAAAGATTTTGGCCGGGTAAAGATTAAATCTTAAAAAAGCCAACATGCTCCCCGCCAAGGCAATTGATATAAGATTAAGAATTTCAAAATTCTGTCTTAATCCTAAAATAAAAAAAGTTATTAAGCTAATTATCGAAACTCCGCAGGCCAGTCCATCCAATCCATCTATTATGTTGATGGAATTGGTAACTCCGACTATCCAAAAAATTAAGATAGGATAAAGAAGATAACCTAACAGATCAAAAATTTTTAATTGATTAGCTATAAAACTATTTATTAAATCACTGTTGTATATAATCACTATCAAGGCAGGAACCATTTGAATAATGAATTTATACTTGGGAGAAAGGTCTACTATGTCATCTACTACTCCTAATAACAAAATGATCACCCCACCTATCAAGAGGGCTTTAACCTGTCCTTCTATCTGCACCACAAAGAGTAGACTCAGTAAAAATCCAAAAAAAATAACTATCCCTCCCAAATTAGGGATAGCTTCCTCGTGTATTTTACGATGACCGGGTATGTCCATCATATTTTGTTTTTTCCCTACACGCGCTATATAGGGGGTCAAAATATAAGAAACTATAAAGGCAATAACACCAACTTCTAGATATTTCAAATAGATATTCTCCTGTTTATTAATTCACCAATTTGCCAATTGATCTATTCTCCAATTGACAAATTAATCAATTTAATCAATTCCCTGTTTCGCAAATTATTAATTTATTTGGCTAATTCTTTTTTTAAATCTTCTATACAAGCTACCGGAGAAGGGTCAACCTGATTTAATATCGCTAAATAATAGCTCGCCAAATCACCTAAAAAAATTAGTGAAAACATGCGGGCCATTTTTCCTTTGCCTCTGGTAGGACAAACTATAAACTCGGCCACTTTGTCTTCGATAATCTTGCGGGTAATTTCCCGTCTCTGCTCAACCCTCAAAATCCCCTCTTTGTCTTGCAGATAAACAATTTTGACCTGTCGGTTTATATTATTTTCTATTTCATAACCTACTATTTCGTTATGGTCAAGTTCAGAAAAGGCATTCCAGAAACAAGGCCATTTACTATTTTCGTTTATCTGAGTCTTCCAGCGCATAGCCACTGCTTCTAATAATCCTTCAGAACCGTAAATCAAAGGCAGATGCTGATACAGGCTCATAGCTACTTTTTTAGCAAAATTGTTTTTGAGCGGAGATTTAGCATCATATTCTTTAGAAAGTTCCTGTAAAATATCGAGTGTTTCTTCTGTCTCTTCGTGTCTTTCTTTTGCTATGCCCATTCTTTCTAAAACTTTTAAGATAGGAAAGAATAGATAAGAAATAGCCGCTCGAGGTTGAATCCCTGCCGGGACTTTAATCACCGGGAAGTTATTCTCTCGGGCTAGGGCTGCAAATTTGCCCCCTGAAGTTAAAGCGATAACTCTGGCTTTGGCTTCCAAGCATCTCTTTAAGGCAGAGAGAGTCTCTTCGGTGTTTCCCGAATAACTGACTGCGAAAACCAAAGAATTTTCATCTACAAATTTGGGTATATCATAACCGCGAATAACCACGATGGGGATTGATAATTCATCGGCTAAATAATCAGATAGTAAATCCCCGCCGATGGCTGAACCACCCATTCCTAATACCACGATATTTTTAAAACTCTGGGCAGAGGTAGAGGTAAAGGCAGTGGGAGTGGGAGTGGGTAAAAAGTCGGTAGGAATAAAAAATTCCTTCCCTAAACGCAAAGAATCTCTCATCTTCAGAGGAAATTCCTCTAACAGCTCTATCATGTTAGCCTGATCCAGCTCGGAAAAATCTCCATCTAATACATCTATATCGTTTATATTTTTTCTTGTCTCTCCCATGGCTTATTCCTCCCCATATTTTAGCCTATCTTTCTATATTTTATAACATACCACACAACCTTTATTCAAGCAAGCATAAAAATGACAAATTTTGTGCCAGGCACCAGATTTGTCATAAATGTAAAGTTTCGTGCCGGGATCCTCTGGAATCATTTATTTACAAGGTTTGGGGTTCGGTTAAATAATCTTCAAATATAATGGCACCAGCTGTATTGTTCACATTATCCCAATAAGCCCAATCGCTTGAAAGATCGGCATTATTAAGATTTCCAGGATATTTAGGTCCAGCGGCATCTCCCCACCAGTTATATTTAGCGAAAATATTATGATCGGTCACATTACTAACACCATGGATAATATTACCTGTGATATTATTCATCCCGATTCCGCCCCTAGCTCCTCCTCCTATATCCGGGTTAGCAGTATCACTATATTGTTCGCCTACCCTTACACTATACCCATTAGAAGTAATCTCATTACTCCAAATTAATAATGAGGAGTTGTCCCGACAAAAAATGCCAGAATCAGAATTATTATATATATTATTCATTTTTACCTCAACAGATGCATCGTTAGAAGCCTTGATTCCACAATCGTTATTCCTAATGATATTACCTTCAATAATACCCGAACCTGCTCCTGTAACTTTTATTCCATTAATAGAATTTTTATATATCTCATTATTATAAACATATATTCCTGAGGGATAATCATCGCTTGTCCTATGATATAAAATTCCGCTATCCTGATGAAGTTGGATTAAATTTTCTGATATTTTAATTGAAGAGGATAAGTCGCTATAGATTCCTACATCTGTACCTGACTTACCGTCAATAGTAAATCCAGATATGGTGACATCGTCAGCTGTAATGGTAATTAAATTCCCTGTGCATCCGAGTCCGCTTATGATGGTGTTTTCCTTCCCAGCCCCCTGAAGAGTAATGCCTTTATTTATTATCAGCTGTTCATTATAAGTCCCTGCGGCCACCACAACCGATTTTCCAGAGGTAACTGCCTCTATTCCTTCGGTTATAGAATCAAATGGATGAGTTTGGGTTCCATCTTCTATTCCGCTGGTGTTCCCTATATTTACGTAAATATCGGGGTCATATTCTATTATCGTTGTTACTACGAGGCTTTCATTTCCGGCGGCATCACGGGAAGTAATTGAGATATTGTTGGCTCCTTCAGAAAGATTATAAGGATAGGACCAATTTGTAGATGAATTAAGAGGTACAACTTCTACTCCATTAATCCATATAGAAGTATTAGTTTCCTTAGTACCGGATAAAATCTGTGGCGAGATGTTAGTCGGAGAAGTTATGGTGTCTAAACCGGGAATTGTTGGTGTAGAAATATCTAAA
>NCRO01000257.1 GCA_002849045.2 Candidatus Sediminicultor secundus | reverse complement strand
TCCGGATAATACCTTGTGTCATTGATTGAACTATTACTCCTAATTTTTTGAGATAATCTATTCCTTTATTATAGTTTTCCTCTTCCCCGGAAAGGCCTAATATAAGAAGCCCTTCTTCTTTAGGTATAATATATGCTTTTAGAATATTAAATTCTAAATCAAAATACTTTGCCAGGTTGCAAACAATTGGCTGGTCAACTAACCTGTGAGGAAATTTCAAAACAATTCTTTTTGAAATCATTTATTTCTCCTATCTGAAGATGTAGGGCTATTATTAGGAAAACAACTTTTCCTTATAGCCCTACATCCTTTTTATCCGTTATTCAATCGGTCTTTCTTTCAGTAATTTAAATGTCAGCCCCGACTCCGGCCCAGGCAGCGATGCCACAGGCTCAGTTAATAAAAACCGTCCTTGCTTAATCCAATCTTTTAAAATTTCAGCAATCTCTACTGCTTTTGTATAACTGGAAAGCGGCGCAGTGGGAACTTCTTTATCTTGAACAACGATTTTACCGCTTTTAAGCTGCTCGTAAGAGACTTCGCCAAGGGCCCCTGGTTTAACCTGCGGATATGCTTCACTGTAATCAACAATTGGAGCATAGATGTCTTTATCCTTAACTGCTGTATAGCGTAAGATTTCTTCATTCAAAATAGGGATAGGTATCCCCACCCCTACGGTGAGTGTTGTTCCATACCCCTGGAAACTTGTTCCCAGCAACCACTCAGGTTTCATCTGTTTTAAATCTCCAATCACAGCTAATGTACCTGCCGGAACACATGGAGTATCGTTATCCTTTCTTTTAGCTGTCGGATTATGCTGCGTTCCCTGCCAGGCCACATAACCCACTCCGCCACCAAGAAATATCTTAGTTCCAAGTCCAGTAGTTATATATAATGGATCATTCAATAGTGGAGAAAGTTGACCAGCACTACAATAGTTAGCATTACCTAACCCAGGCTTTAGGGCACCCATATAAGTGTAGATGAGCTTATTAGAAAGATTAACTGCAACATTGTAATTCTGATAAACATTCCTCGGATTGAAAAGCACAGCCTCATTAACATCCTTAATGTTTATCCAGGTTTCCAGTTTTCTTCTTGGATAACAATCAGTACCATAGGCAGTGGCAGTAAGTTTTATATCCTTACCTGCGACAAACTCTTCAATTACATGTCCACCTCCGTATTCAAATTTGCCAGGATAAACTCTATTCCGAGGGTCATCTTCAGGCAAATTTGTACAGCCAAGATAGATATCAACCGCAGCAAAACCACAATAAGCCGGGACATCGTTTAAATAGCACGCCCCTCCTCCCAGTTTTATTCTTGGTTTTGCATGGCCAATATTGATATATGTCCCACTTGAACACATCGGACCAAATGTCCCGGTAGTTACTACATCTATCTTTTGAGCTGCTTCTTCAACTCCTTTTTCCTCCACAATATTAATCACTTCTTCTGCCGTTACTACAACTACATCTCCCCTTGATATTTTTTCATTAATTTCAGCTATTGTTTTAGTCATTTTGATGTCTCCTTTCTTTTTTTACCACGAAAAATTACAATTACACTACTACATTTCTTCATACTCTTAACTTGCTCCTAAGAGCAGATTTTTCATTATTTATGCCCCAACCGGAGCCATCCATGATCCATAACATTTCCACCACCTCCTAAATACAAGTTATCACGAATATAAATGTCATATAGATACGTATCTTTAATAAATATTTGCATGATAGTACTATTGGAAAAGTTCAGTTGAAAGATAACGGTCACCTAAATCGGGAAGAATAACAACAATAAGTTTACCCTTATTTTCTTTGCGTTTAGCTACATCTATTGCTGCCCATACCGCTGCGCCTGAAGAAATACCTGCAAATATCCCCTCTTCTTTAGTAAGTCTCCTTGCACAAATCATGGCTTCCTCATTAGTTACTTTAATTATCTCATCGATAATGCCTCTGTTTAAAACATCTGGCACAAAGCCAGCACCAATCCCTTGAATCTTATGTGAACCAGGTTCTCCACCAGAGAGAACAGGAGAATTGGTAGGTTCAACAGCAATAGCTTTAAACGATGGTTTTCTCTTTTTTATTACTTCGGCTATACCTGTAATTGTCCCACCAGTTCCTACTCCAGAAACAAGAATATCCACTTTACCATCTGTATCTTTCCAGATTTCTAAAGCTGTGGTTTTCCGATGAACCTCAGGATTAGCAGGATTTTTAAATTGTTGAGGCATAAATGTTTTACAATTATTTTTCACAATTTCTTCTGCCTTTTTAATTGCTCCTTTCATTCCTTCACTACCCGGAGTTAAAACTATTTCAGCGCCAAATGCCTCAAGCATTTTCCTTCGCTCAATACTCATTGTATCAGGCATCGTAAGAACTAATCTATATCCCTTAACTGCACAAACAAAGGCCAAGGCAATGCCCGTATTTCCACTCGTTGGCTCAACAACTACAGAATCTTTTTTCAGAAAACCTTTTCTTTCCGCTTCTGTAATCATACTTATTCCAATTCGGTCTTTTACACTTCCACAGGGATTAAAAAATTCAAGTTTTCCGACAATTTTTGCCTCTACATCCTTGGCTATCTTATTCAATTTTACTAAAGGTGTATTTCCAATTAACTCAGTTACATCATTTACAATTTTAGTCATTTTATTATCTCCTTTTTCTTTTTAGCCACCAAACTTTCAATCAAATGTAATACATTCGATCTTTTTGCTTGGATAATTTCTTCTTTTGCATTTTAAGCATATCTTCCAAGGTTACTGAATCAAAGACTTTTAACATTGCTTTTTTTAGTTTTTTCCAAATCTCGTGAGTGACACACGTATCAACCCGATTACATAGTTTTGGGTCATCAACACATGCCACCAGTGAAATTGACCCTTCCACGGCTTGGATTATCTGGCTCAATTTAATTTCTTTGGGCAATTTCGCTAAACTGAATCCTCCTCGTGATCCCCGTGTACTCTGCACTAAACCTGCAGACTGGAGGGTGATCATTATATGTTCAAGATACCTTTCTGAAATTTCTTGTCTTCTGCCTATATTCTTCAGTGACATAGGTCCTTTCCCATAATTCAGCGCTAAATCCAACATTGCTCTCGGGGCATAACGCCCCTTGGTAGAAAGTTTCATTGCCCCTCCAAGATTAGTAATATTTAAACATAAAAAAATTTTGTGAAACAAAAAACTCAATTTAAAGTAAATACTAATTAGCGAAAATTTGCCTTTAGAGAAAACTACTTATAATAAATGGGTAGGACTTATTCCCCACGAATAGAATAGAAACAAACCCTCATCTCACCAATAAGAGTATCCGCTGTAGCAAGAAATTCATATTCCGATAAACCTTGCATAGAGGGAGCGAGCCACTTTCTCAGCGTTCATATGGTTTAAATCCTTAACTATTGCCATTATCTCCACATCAGAATTCACCCTCTTCAGCTTTTCAGCAGCGGCAACCGCCTTCGGAATACCTATGTCATCTTCATCGAAGAGTATCTGCCGCTGGAGATTGTTTAATTCGACAAAATCTCTGTCTATAATTGATATTTTGCCCACTCCCGCCCGAACAAGATTATTCGCCACAACCGTTCCAAGAGCACCGCATCCGATGATGGCTATTTTACTTTTTAAAAGTGTTTTCTGTCCTTCTTCCCCGATATTCGGTAATATTACCTGTCTCGAGTATCTATCCTGCATATTCTCTCCCCATTCGTATATATATTCATTCTTCTTCCTCTCGCAAACCCAATAGTCGTTAAGCCCGTCTTCTCCGCAATCTCGATCGCCAAACTCGTTGTAGCACCTCTCGATGCAATAATAGGAATGCTCGCGACCGAACACTTCAGTGCCATATCGAATGATATTCTTCCTGTGCATACCACAAAAGTCTTTTTAAAATCGATATTTTTGATTAATCCACAACCTATGACCTTATCAAGAGCGTTATGCCTCCCTATATCCTCTGATATGTATATTACAGCTTTTTTACGAAATAACCCAACTATATGTACCCCTCCCGTCACCCTATGCAAATCAGAATTTAGGAGAGATTTTAAACCACCAAATATATCACCAGCATCAATTTTCAAGTTAGAGCTTATCTTTGGTAGTTTCAATTCTCCCAAAAAGGAAGATCCACCACCGCATCCGCTTACGATTAGTTTTTTTACTGATAACACTTTTAAAGGATTATTAATTATTACTTTTGCAATATTCTCCTCTATCTGTAAAGATTCTATCTCCTTAATATCGTCAATGACTTTTTCTGAAAATAGATACCCTATAACAAACTCCCTTACCATTTGAGGGCTTATCATCGCGGTTACAAAATACCTTCCATTGATAAAAATGGATAGCGGTAATTCTTCCACGACCTCGTGTCTCGATTTGATGAAATTATTCGTATCAAATTTGAGGCAGTTGAACTTTTTTAACACTTCGCAATCTCCTTAACCGTCTCCAAAAATGTATCAACCTCCTCTTCTGTGTTGTATAGATAGAAAGAAACCCTGACCGCCCCCTCTTTAAGTCCAAAATATTTCATCAGAGGCATACAACAGTGATGCCCGGAACGAACCATTATGTTAGAGGCTTCATCGAGCATTAATGCAACATCGTGTGGATTCAGGTCTTTAATATTAAAAGACACTACGCCAATCCTCTCCTTAAAATTCAAGGAGCCATATATCTCTACTCTCTTAATCTCTAATAGTCCTTCCAATAACCTCTCTGTCAACTTTGCTTCATGGTCTTTTATTTTGTCCATACCTATCTTTTTCAGATAATCAATAGCTCTCCCAAACCCAATTGCACCTGCAATATTCGGTGTTCCACCTTCAAATCTCTCATAACCTTTCGTCAGTTCATAACCATTTAGAGAGACATCATCGATCATTCCGCCACCAAAACTAAGTGGTTCAAGCCTATCAAGAAAATCTTCTTTCATCCAAAGAATACCAGTTCCCGTTGGTCCCAGCATTTTATGACCTGAAAAACAAAAAAAATTACATCCCAACTTTTTTACATCCACATAAATATGAGGGACGGACTGTGCACCATCGACAAGTAACAAAGCATTCTTCTTCTTACAAATCGCGGATATCTCTTCTATTGGAGTTATCGTTCCTAAAACATTTGAGACATGCGTTACCGCAACCAATTTCGTTTTATCATCTATCACCTCTTCAAAGTCTGATACATTAAATTTTCCGTTTTTATCTGTTTTTACGATATCCAACGCAACTCCAAAACTTTTTAATCTCAACCAGGGAAGAAAATTAGAATGGTGCTCGAGAAGAGTCGTCACCACCTTATCTCCTGTTTTCCATTTCAATCCACTGGCAACCGTGTTTATCGCTTCAGTCGTGTTCTTCGTGAATATGACCTCTTCTTCATTCGCGCCGATGAAATCTGCAACTTTCCTGTGCGCATCCTTATATTTCTGCGATGCAACCTGAGATAATCGATGAACACCTCGTCCCACGTTTGCATTATATTCTCTATAATATTTTAAAACTACATTTAGAACAGGCTCTGGTGTTAAACTCGTAGAAGCACTATCCATATAGATTATGTCATTCAGAATTGGGAAATCTGTTTTTATCTCAGCAAAATTCATATAGAGATTCCTCCAATCAGACATTTTTTAAATTCTTCTTTAATTGGTTCAACAAAAAGAGTTCTTTCCCATCTTTCTCTGCATCTTATCCTAACTTCCGCTTTTCCTTTATAATTACTGTACCTAACACAAACCGATGCAGCCGTTTTAATATATCTTTCATCGCAACTATCCTTTAGAAGGGTTATTGGACTTCCAAATCCTATTACTTCCATCAACAAATCTCTTTCTCCAGCAAATCTAGATATTATGGAATTTTCTTCTTCATTTCTACCAACTATTACCTTTACACCGCTAGGCAATCTAAAATGTCTTCCATATTTTAGAAGATTCATATCTTGGATACCATCTTCATCGTGTTCAAATGCTTCTCTAACCCTTCTCGCAAACTGTGGGTCGGTTAGCCTACAACCACCAGCTGGACATAGATAATCCTCTATGCCGAATTCCTCTGCTAACTCCATCTGTGGCTTTCGCCAACGTCCACTTATCCTAAACAATTTATTCCTATCTATTAATCCTTCTTTCTCTGGAATCGTTGGCTGCAAGAATTGAGCGGAGAGTGGTCTCAGAATTAAACCTTCCAGATCGGCTTCTTTCTCTATGATTGTCATCGCCTCCCTCCGTTGGGACATCGGGCGTTGGCCCAAAACCTCTCCCGTAAATAAAAAAGATGCGCTAATTTCTTCCATATATTTCTTTGCTTTCTTCAACATGAATATCCTGCAATCTATGCAGGGGTTCATATTCTTTCCATATCCATGCTTTGGATTTTTTACCATCTTTATATACGCGTCACCAGCAGCAACTACTTTTATTGGAATATCAAATTTTTCCGCTATTCTGTTTGCTTCATGCTTACAACCCTTTCTAGTACACGTACAAAAAGGAGTGATAAAATTCAAGGCTGTTACTTCAATGCCTTGATTCAGCATTAACTTAACTGCTAATGTGCTATCTAAACCACCGGATAATAAACCTATTGCTTTGGTCATAATACCTCATCCATACTCCCAGATCTGTATCCTTCCAAATCCAATGTAATGTGTTTGAAGCCGACTTTTTTTAATCTTCTTGCTATTTTTTTTCTAAAATTAATAACCTTTTCTATTTCCTCTTTTTCTACTTCTATCCTTGCAACGTCTTTATGACACCTTACTCTTACCTGTCTTAATCCTAAAGATAGAATAAATGATTCTGCTTCCTCGATACTTTTCAATTTTTCTGTGGTTATTTCTTCGCCATACGAAATTCTTGATGACAAGCAAGTCGTGGAAGGCATATCATAATTTGACAATCCTAAAAATTTTGCCATTACCTTGATGTCTGATTTTTTAACTTCTGCTTCAACTAAAGGATGGATAATATTTTCTTCATCCAATGCCTTTATGCCTGGCCTATGCTCATCAAAATCAGATAGATTAACGCCATCCGCAATATATTTTATTCTATTTTCATTTGCTATTCTTTTCAAAACTATGGCTTCCTCTTTCTTGCAATAGTAACATCTATTCTCAGAGTTCTTAACGAACGCTTCATTACCAAGTTCTGATGATTTTACAATCATATGATGCACGCCAATCTCTTTTGCAATCTTTTTTGCATTTTCCAATTCTCTCTGAGAAAAAGTATCTGAGGTTAAAGTAACCGCCAGTGCCTTTTCATCTAATACATCATATGCAATCTTTGCAACCAAAGAACTATCTATCCCTCCTGAAAATGCAATCATTAAACTTTCTTTCTCTTTTATAATCTCTTTTAAATGTTCAAATTTTTCTTTCATTTTTATATCCTTTTTTCTATCACTCCACCACCAAATACTATATCTCCGTCATAAAAAACTACCGCCTGCCCCGGAGTAATTGCCATTTGCGGTTCTCTAAATTTTACCTGGATCTTCTCTTTATCCAGAGGAATTACTTCTACTTCAGTCTCCCTATGGAGGTATCTTATCTTCGCCTTTACTTTAATAGGTTTTTTTAATTCCTTCATAGATATCCAGTTTAGATTATTAGCTATAAGCTCTTCTCCAAACAACTCCTCTTTTCTTCCTACTACAATGGTATTCTTCTTTTGGTCGATATCAGTTACATATAACCGCTCCCCGCTTGATATTTTCAAGCCTTTACGCTGACCTATGGTATAAAATGGGATTCCTCGGTGCTTACCAAGAATCTCTCCCTTTTTATTCAGTATAGGTCCCGGCTGGGCTGACGACTTAAAGAAGGAAGAATAACCTCCGGCAATGAAATTCTGACTCTCTGGTTTATTATTAATATTGAATCCTAATGAATGTGCTATCGTCCTTACCTCTTCTTTGGTATAATTGCCAAGAGGAAATAGAGAGTATCTGAGTTGCTCCTGTGATAATGAATAGAAGAAATAAGTTTGGTCTTTTCTTGAGTCCCTGGCCTTTTTGAGGAGATACCGATTCCGTACCTTATCATATTCTACTCGGGTATAATGCCCAGTAGCAAAATAATCGAACTCAATTCCACTGTCATATATTTTTTTAACCATAGCACCAAATTTTACCCGCTGGTTACACATAACACAGGGGTTGGGAGTTCTCCCGGAGAGGTACTCGTGAGAAAAGTAATCCAAGACAAAAGTTTTATACTCCTGTTTCAGATTAAAAATATAGAAGGGGATCCCCAATATTTGTGCTACTTTTTGAGCATCTTTAATATCTTCTTCCTCGCCCGGACCATAGCAGGCGTGGTGAGTACCTTCTTTGGAAATAGTCCCTCCATCCCATATTTTCATAGTCACCCCTATAACCTCGTAGCCTTCTTCTTTAAGTAAAGCAGCGACAACAGATGAATCCACTCCACCACTCATTCCTACAATAACTTTATCTTTAGGCATATTTCAGCATCGCCTCCAATGCCTTTTGAGCAGATTTAATGATTTCTCTTGCCAGTTCGATGGGATAGCGTTCCTCCTTTAGAGAAAGATATACATCATATAAAGTAGTCAATTTCATATTTCGGCACATCTTAGCTGTACCAGCGGTATAAAACTCCTTCTCTGGATTTTCCTTTTTTAATCGATAGATGAGGCCTTCCTCTGTTCCTATAAAAAATCTCTTTTTATCCGATTTTTTCGCAAAGTCCAACATGCCACTGGTCGATAACACCTCATCAGCAAGGTCAATAACTGATGGATTACACTCCGGATGAACAAGAAGAAGAGCATCAGGAAATTTTTCCTTGGCCAGACGAACCTCTTCTTTCCTTATTTTTTCATGAACATAGCAGTAGCCATTCCAGGGAATTATCTCCTTATCTGTAAATCTCTCACAGTATGCGGCAAGGTTTTTATCTGGAGTAAAGATTATTCTCTCTGCCTTAACATTTCTTACCACTTCTATTGCATTTGCCGAGGTACAGCAAATATCCGATTCAGCTTTTACATCAGCATTAGTATTTACATAGGAAACCACTTTAGCATCAGTATGTTTTTCTTTTAATTTCCTCAAGTCCTCAGCAGTTATCATATCTGCCATCGGACATCCCGCATCCTTCCTGGGGATGATAACCATCTTTTTGGGTGAAAGTATCTTTGCAGTTTCTGCCATAAAACGGACACCACAGAATACTATTATCCGTGCATCTGTTTTTGCAGCTTCCCTTGCAAGTCCCAGGGAATCGCCGAGGGAATCTGCGACATTCTGAATCTCCGGCCTCTGGTAATTATGAACCAAGACAATAGCATTCTTTTCTTTTTTCAGTTTAGTAATTTCTTCCACTATATTCATTCATTTTTTCTCCTTGAAGGATTATCGATTTATGGTTAAATTAAATATTAATCTTTTCCTTTTATTTAATCATTTAAATAATGAAAAACTACCTTGGCTCAAGTTCGGTAATTGTTTAAACTACCAACACCACTAAAGTTATTCTGAAATATAGATTTGTGCAGCTCTATTTTGTAGTTGGTAATTCTTCCGATTTCCATTTAACAATCCCACCCAACATATTATAGACTTCCTTAAAATCAAGCTCTTTCATTATATTTAAAGCATTTTCACTACGACGTCCAGATCTGCAATAAATAAGATACGTTTTGTTTTTATCTAATTTGTCAAGGTTATTCCTGAAAGTGTCAGAATAGTAATCTAAATTGACAGCATTTTCTATATACTCGCCTAAAAATTCTTCAGGAGTACGCACATCAAGAATTACAAAATTTGGATTATCTTTGTTCTCTTGTATTAAGATATACGCTTCTTCCGGAGTGATATTTTCAATTATCTGGATTTGTGTTTCCAACTGCGCAGTGTTTGTTTCGGTTTGAATGCGTACACTCGTCAACAAAACCCCAATAATCAGAGCTCCCAAGAACACCGATATCATTAAATTTCTTGGGTTCATTTTTACCATAATTTATTATCTCCTTTCTTTTTAGGCATTACAAATGGTTTCGGAAAAACTCTTTTATGTAATACTACTTATCCTATTCAATAAGTAGTAATTAAATTTAAAAATAAAGCACCGCGCTTATTTATAGATTTATTATTGTCTAAAATTAGAAGTTCTAATGTTGGCAATTAATTTTATTTCCTCAAATCAAAAATGTATTTTTTTTCATCCTATTCTTAAACTAACAACATCCATGCAGTGGTGGTTGGCGTTTCTCTACCTTCTCAATATATTTTTCGGGATTATTATCAAACTCTTTTTTACATCCTGGTGCACAAAAATAATAGGTTTTTTCTTTATATTCGCTCTTAATTTTTGCTGTCTTTTCATCTACTTCCATTTTGCATATCGGATCAATAGCCATATTGGTCACCTCCTTTTGTCCATTCATGGTTTCCTTTTAAACAGCTCTTTAAGGCGGACATTTTCCACATATTGACCTGAATAAGTTAGTACTTAAGTAACGTTCTCCCCGATCAGGTAAAATTACTACGATTATTCCAGAATCCATCTTTTTGGCTATGCGCAAGGCTCCTAAAACTGCAGCACCACTGGACATGCCTACAAAAATACCTTCTTTAGTGGCAAGTAATCTGGTTACCTCGTAAGCTGGGTCATCCTCAACGGTAATTTTTTCATCTAATTTTTCTGAATGGTATATCTTGGGAACAATTGACTCTTGCATATTTTTAAGCCCCTGTATTTTATTTCCTACCGTTGGTTCAACTCCTACAACTTTAATTTGCGGCTTCTTTTCCTTGAGATATTTACCCGTCCCCATCAGAGTTCCTCCGGTCCCCATACCAGCTACAAATACATCTATTTCTCCCTTGGTTTGCGAAAATATTTCTGGCCCGGTGGTCTTATAATGAGCAAGAACATTATTCTCATTTTCAAATTGATTAGGCATATAATATTTATCAGGCTCTTCGGCAATAAGCTGATGAGCTTTTCTAATAGCACCATCCGTTGTTTCATTTGCAGGAGTGAGTACAACTTCAGCACCAAATGCCTCAATAATACTACGCCTTTCTAAACTCACACATTCAGGCATACAAAGTTTTACTTTATACCCCTTGGCTGCTCCTATCATTGCCAGGGCAATTCCAGTATTTCCCGAAGTAGGTTCAAGTATTGTTTTTCCTCTGACAAGTTCTCCTGACTCCTCTGCTTTTTTAAGCATATAATAGGCAGGACGATCTTTAACTGAACCACCAGGATTACTCCCTTCAAGCTTGCCAAAAATTCTTACCTTTGAATTTCCATTTAGATTATTTAACTCAACAAGTGGTGTATTGCCGATAGCTGACAACAGATTCATAGTTTTCTCCTAAACATCTTTATATTTTGCATTTTTTATAACTATTTTATATCCCGTATAAGAAATTAATTAACCCTTCAAAGCTTTTTTCATTTTTTCAAATTCTTTTTCGCTAATTTCTCCCTTTGCAAATCGTTCTTTGACAATATCTAAGGAAGTTTCGCTAAACCCCCCAATATATCTATTAGATTTTGTATTGGTGATAATAAAATAAATTATCAATCCAATAACAATTGCAAATATGAACATCATAAAGATTCCTCCTCCATGTCCAAAATTCATCATTTGATTCCACCCCCCTGTGAATCCACAGCCCTCTACATCAGCAAATGCAAGAACTGGAAACATAAATAATATTACAAAAACCATAATCAATACTTTCATAAATTTCACCTCTTCTGTATATTTAATATTCGCGAAATAGGATAGCAATAATTAGTTTATTTCTTTTTGCGAGTTCGCTAAATCCTCCAAAGTAATTGAGCTAAGTTCATCGGAAATTTTTTCATCTAATTTTTCCCAGATACTTCGAGTTGCACATTTGGAAACTCTGGGACAAACAGAGGGATTTTTTACGCATTCCACAAAACTTATACTCCCTTCCAAAGTTTGAACAATCTCCTTGAGGGTTATTTGAGAAGGAGGTTTTGCTAACCGATATCCTCCGTGGGCTCCTCGAGAGGAGTTTATCAACCCGCTTGCCTTAAGGGGAATAACCAGGTGACTTAAATATTTTTCGGAAATCTCTTCCTTTTTGGCAATATCTTTTAAAAAGATAGTCCCCTTATCAAAATTTAAGGCTAATTCTAACATTAACCTTGTACCATATCTTGCTCTGGTAGAAAGTCTCATAAAACCACCTCACTTAATTACTACTATTACTATTACTTTGGTAGTGATTATAATATAATAAAATATTTTTGTCAACTATTAATATTTTCGTATCTAGTATCTCGTGAATCGTATCTCGTAAAGAAATAAGTATCGAGTACATTATATTGCGTATTGCGTTTAGATAACAAGGAGTTAAATTAATTATCGTATACTAGCGGATAGCGTTTAGCGGATACTATATATCGAAAAGCGTAAAAAGGGGACGGTTCTATTTTTTTAGTTATTTTATAAAATTAAAGAATAAAATAGAACCGTCCCCTTTTTACCCTTTTTATTCTTTAAACATTAAATCGAAAATTGATAATATCCCCATCTTCAATTATTGCATCTTTCCCTTCAATCTTTAGTAGTCCTTTTTCTTTTATTGCGTGCATAGAACCAAGATCAACTAAATCCCGATATCTGGCTATTTCTGCCCTGATAAAACCTCTTTCTATGTCTGAATGTACTTTTCCGGCGGCTTTTACTGCATGGGTACCTTTTTTAATAGTCCATGCTCGAACTTCATTCTTGACTACTGTAAAAAAGGTGATTAGCCCTAAATGTTCATAACCTACTCGACATAACCTTTCAATGCCCGATTCTTTTAACCCCAGGTCCTCTAAAAATACCTGTCTCTCTTCTGGTTCCAGTTGACTTATTTCCATCTCCATTTTTCCACAAATGTTTATGCTCACCATATTATTATCTTTTATAAGTTGGTTTGATTCCTCTTTCCCAAGAAATACATTAGATCTAAATTGTTCCTCACTAAGATTTAGAGCAACAATTATTGGCTTTAGAGTATAAAAACTAAAACCACTTATCCTCTTTATTTCATCTTCCGTAAATTCAAAGCTGGAGAGAAATTTATCATCGCTTAGATATTGATCACATTTTTCCAAAACCTCTTCTTCTATTAATTCATCATGAGCTAATTCTTTCTTAGATTTTTTTAAATTACCTAAGCGATTCTCTACTACCTCTAAATCTCTAAGCAAAAGTTCATATCTTA
The DNA here is from genome assembly GCA_002849045.2 of Candidatus Sediminicultor secundus. Next base: position 9,282 of record NCRO01000257.1, on the reverse strand, counting down.
AATTTTCAACTTGAACAATCGGATCTTTCTCACCAGCAACCGTCGGGTCTTCAAATAATCTGATTACAAACAGCAAGGCCTCAGCATCCTGGATAAGACTAAATATCTCTACCTTCTCTTTTGTTGGCAACTCTGGAGAAATTCCACCGATGTCCACAAATTCAATAGCTGCATAAGTGGTCTTCTTGGGATGATAAAGTGAACTTAAATATTCTATTCTCTGATCGCAAACAGTGGCTATTCCTATATTTTTAGTACCTTTTGAGGAATAAGCAGAAGTCTCTTTATGCTGGCCGGTTAAAAGATTAAACAGGGTGGTCTTCCCTGTTAAAGGCATCCCCACGATTCCAATTTTCATTTCTTCTCCCCCCCCCCTATTTTGTATCTCGTGTCTCGTGAATTGTATCTCGTAAAGAAACAGTTTTATTTCATTATAACAAATGCATTTCAAAAATAAAAATAAGAATTATGTCTTATTTATCTTTCCGTTATCCATCAGGTAAATACAATTAGTAGTCTCTTTTAAAAATTTTTTATCATGAGAAATAATTATGTAGGATAAATGGGGATGACTATTTAATATTTGAACTATCTTTTCGATAGTCCCCTCATCAAGCCAGATTGTAGGTTCATCAAGTAATAAAATCTCCGGCTGCATTGCCCATACCGTAGCCAGAGAAACTAATCTTTTTTCTCCATAAGAAAGATTATAAGTAATTCTATCTTCAAAGCCAGCTAACCCGAGAGCCTCCAAAGTTTCTTTCAAGATTTTTTTAGTTTCCTGATGATTTTTTCTTAAGTTTAGAGGACCAAAGGCAATATCTTCAGCCACAGTAGGACTGAATAGTTGATCATCCGGATCCTGAAAAAGAAGGCCAATTCTTTCTCTGACTTCCACAAAATCATTCTCTACTTTTCGTTCTTTTCTAAAAATTTCTATTTTCCCTCCCGAAGGATTTAAAAGACCCATAATAAGATGGAATAGAGTAGTCTTCCCACTTCCATTAAGCCCAACCAGGCCAATTTTCTCTCCTTTGAAAAAATTAAAACTTAACTTTTTAAATATATAATCCCGGGAGGGGTAGGCAAAGGAAAGGTCAACGAATTTGATTACGGATTCCTTTTCTTTTTCTTTCATGGCAGTAACACCAATCCCATAATACAACTTATCATCACAATTCCCGCTGCAAAATCAGCTTTTTTGGAAACAAAATGATTTAAAGTCCAAAATTTACCCTTAAACCCTCGGCACAACATAGCATTATAAACTCTCTTGGAGCGGTCATAACTTCTAACTAACATCATCCCTACTAAATAGGCATAAGTTTTATAAGTGTGGAGATTGGTCTGCGGTTTAAATCCTCTTATTTTCAAAGCATTATTTAATCTGATATACTCAGAATGAATGGTATGGATATAACGATAAGTAAAGAAAAATAACTGAACCAATTTATCAGGAAGATGCAAATGTCGCAGGGCATGGACCAGATTAAAGATTGAAGAAGTAGAAAGGAAAGCAATCCCAACTAAAATAATAGAGTTAGATTTTATAGTAATTAAAAGGGCATATTTGATGCCTTCTTGAGAAATGCCTAACGATCCTAAAGTGTAAACTTTTTCACCCGGAAAGGTAAAGGGAAGCATCAACCATAATAAAAAGATAAAACTATTCACCACTAAAAGACGGGAAATCACTTCTTTGGTCCTTAAACGGGCAACAATCACTGCCGCTACAGCAAGGAATAAAGCACCCCATAATGAAGTATGCTTATCACTGACAGCAACAATTACTGAAAACAATAAAGCCACAATAATCTTTACCCGTGGATCGAGCTTATGAAAAAAAGAATCTCCTTCTGAAAATTTTTCTTTAATCAAATTAATCACCTGAAAATAAAATTTTAAATTATCTTTTACGGCTTAAAAAGTAAGCGACAATTCCAAAAATACCAATTATATAACCTATGCCACCGATTATCTCGGTGGGAGAAATCTTATCCTCTTGAGATTTCTTAATCTCTCTCATCTCTCTTATGATCGGCTTCAACTTTTCATCCAGAGTATCTTCAATTATTGATTGAATTTCTTTCAAGTCAACCGAAGAAGTTTCGGGAGAAACAATAGATACGGGTTCTTCATTTTCTTCTTTAATCAACCCGGCAGAACCCCTTATTTCATCTGCCGAAATACTATATTCTGCCCGATGTCCCATGCTGGCGGTAAGAACTATTTTTAAATCTCCATCTTCCGAGGGAACTTCAAAAGAAAATTCCCCTTCCTTATCAGTTAAACCTTCCAATAATTTATTCCCCTGGTTATCAAATACTTCAATCCTGGAATCTATACACTTCTTACCATCATTAAAATAACTTTCGCTATAAACTTTATCTCCTTCCACATAGGCAAAGATGTTTACTTTATGGGCAAAGACCGAGACATCCATCATTATAATGATTAAAAAAGTAAATATCAAAATTAAATACAGTTTATTTTTCATCTTATCTTTCCGATATATTTAAAATATACTGAATCAATCTGTGTAATCAAATACTCAATATTTCCGGTCTAACTTTTCTCAAGAATCCTATACAAAACGCAGTTAACACTCCTTCTAAAATCATCACCGGCGGATGGGCAATTAACACCAATTTAGCTACCTGCATAAAAGGTTCTCCGGTAAAAACCAGAGCAGCCGCCACCATTGTTCCGCTTAATAATACCGCTAAAAATCCACAGACAAAGGCCAGCATCAAGGCAATAAAATTATTCTCCCCTTTAATCCCTCGATTGAACAGATAGAAACAGATAATTGCCGGCAAAGCCATATTTAAAGTATTTACTCCTAAGGTGGTAATTCCTCCAAACTGGAATAACACACCTTGTAAGGCAAGGGCAACCAATATCGCCGGAAAGGCGGACCAACCTAATAAAATTCCTATAATTCCATTTAAAATCAAATGCACACTTGAAGGACCGACAGGAACATGAATTAAAGAAGCCACAAAAAAAACAGAAGATAGGATTGCCACCTTGGGCACTTCCTTATGCTCCATCTTTTTTAAGCTATATCCTACTGCCGTAACAGTCAGGCTTGCACCCGTAACTAATACGGGTACAGATAGTATTCCTTCTGAGATATGCATAAAGTATTTCCCTTCTACCTATTTATTCCATATCATAAGTTTTGACCCAAAGTACTGCCCCAATTTCTACCGACTTTTCTTCGCCGTTATGTCTTATCTTTTTTTCATCTTCATTAAGAGCTGCAAACCCCCACCAATTTGCTTTGGGCATAGCATAAGTGAATACACCGTTCTGGTCAGCTTTAATCACCTGGGTAATCATAGGGTCAGCAGGCCATTTAACCTTTCCATCCTGATTGTAATATTCTACTTCGACTTCCGCGTAAGGCACCGCTTCTCCCTTAACTTTTACAATCCCCTGAAAAACATTTCCTGTCCAAATACCATACGGCCGAGTCAAGGGAATAATCTCGGTCTTTAGACCCACTTCTTCATCCCAACCTACTTCCAGACCGAGGGCATTTACAATCACCTTAGTATAATGAATGATAAAACAATCCTCTGCCGGTTCCCAATAGGGTTGGGGTTCCACATAAAAAATATAGTCACCCGGACGTTTTATCTGATAATTTGTCTCCCAGGTAGTACAATCGTTAATCTTTCTCTCTTGAAGAGTATTTAGTAAATCAATTTTCTTACCTTGAACCAAAACTCCAAATTGGGCTGGTTTAGCCATATCCATATAATCCCCTTCCATGGGATGAATAAATTGTACTTTTAAAGTAATTTTTTTACTATCATCTTTGGAAACCATATCATCAGAGGGGATTACCATACCAAAATGAGCGCTGACTACACTTGTTAAACTCAATGAAAACATTACCACTAAACATAAAAATAAAACCGTTCTAAATTTTAAATTCCTCACATCTTCCCTCCTGTATATTTTTTAATTTAGCAATTAAATTAGTCGATAGTGAATAGTCGTTAGTATTTAGTAGCAACACGGTAAGCCGTGTTGAGAAAATAGACAGGCGGGACGCCTGTCCTACTATTCACTATTCACTAACGACTAAATACTATTTTCAATTTCGTGCTACGCATAAGATAAAAAAATATAAGGCCATTAGCCTTTTTATTGTAATTTAGATCTGAAAACTATTCTCTTTTTACACTAACTCTTTTCCGGTAGTAGCTATAGATAAAGATCCATATTTTACCCCTTTAGTTGCTCTTAATTTATCCGCCAGTTCACTCACTTCTATCGGCTTACCTCTCACCACTATTATCTCAAAACAATTATCATGGTCTAAGTGAATGTGCTGGCTAGAGATAATTAGTTGGTGAAAATCATGCTGGATATCGGTTAGAATATTTACCAGATCTCTTTTATGGTGGTCAAAGACTAAAGTAATCGCCCCAGCCACTTCTTTTCCTTCAACCCACTCTCTCTTGACCAGATTCTCTCTGATTAAATCTCGTATTGCCTCTGAACGGTTAGGATATTTTTTCTCTTTGATGAGTATGTCAAATTTTTCCAGGAGTTCTTTCTCTAACGATACCCCAAAACGGACTATTTCAGACATTAATCTCTCCTACAAATATTACTATTTTAAAAAAGATAACACAATAATCCTCTTCTGTCAAAATTTTAACCCTAAAAAAAGGGGACAGACTACTTTTTTTATTTTTCTTAATTTTTAACATTATGTAAAAAAGTAGCCTGTCCCCTTTTTTCCCATACTATTTATCTAAAAGTTTTGACTCGTCGTAGGATATTTTATTCTGTTTTTTATCCTGGTACCTTTCTAAAGCCAGTCGAATCAATTTGTAAGTAATTAAAGTGTTACATAAAAAATAGTACAAAAGAATGCTTTACTGTATGCTAAAAAAGTAGGTTACAAATATATCTGGGTTTCAATTAATATTGCTCAAGATACATTATCTATATACCATAACTCTAAACCGATAATTAAATGTCCCATCCTCTACCAAAAAGCCCTATTAATTTGTTACATAGTGAACTTTAAAGTTCACTATGTCTGTGTATTTATTAAATATCAACTAATTTCAAGCCTCAAAAATATCCAGATTAAAATTTAACCCTCAACTTCTGGCCCATCACAACAGCTAACATAACTGCAGCTATTACAACCATGCCCTTAGTAATGTACTGAAAATAATAAGGAACATTTAACATGGTTAAACCATTATTAAGCATACTTATTATCAAAGCCCCGACAAAAGCTCCCATCGCATTTGGTTCACCTTCACCAAACATTGTAGTACTTAAAAAAACAGCAGCAATAACATCTAATAAAAAATTTTCTCCGGCTAAAGGTTGACCGGAATTTAATCTTGAAGTCATTATTATAGCAGCAAAGGATACACTTAAACCTGATACTAAAAAGGTTATCATTCGATACCATTTTACATTTATACCTGCATACACCGAAGCAATAGTGTTGCCTCCAATAGCATATATTCTTCTTCCCAATTTAGTTTTATGCAAAATAAATATCGTAATTACCAAAAATACTAACATTAATATTACCGGAAAAGGGATGGCCCCAACGTATCCCTGCCCAATAAATGTAAATATTTCAGGAGGATTCATAATGAAAATCGGGTTACCTTTTGTAAGCAACATTTTAATACCATAGGCAATCGAACCCACAGCTAAAGTACCGATAAAATCAGGCAGATTAATATATGCTACAAGCATGGCATTTATTAATCCAACAAAAAGTCCAACTCCTAATCCAACCAGAAGTGAAAGCCAGAAATTTGAAGTATTAACTAAAACGATTGCAAATATCATACCTACTAATCCAGTTACATTTCCAATCGACATATCAAAACCACCTGCAGCCATTACAAAAGTAAAACCACAAGCAATAATTGTCAACATGCTCATTTGTCTTAATAACATAAACACGTTTCTGAAGGTAAAAAACCTATCAATTACTAATGAAAATATAATAAATATAAATACAGTACCAATTACAGTTCCATATTTCCTGAGCACTTCAAACCAGGAAATAGTCTTATTTGCTTTATTATTCATTATTATTTCCTCCTAACATAGCAATCATAATTTCAGTCTCTGTATCTTTTTTGGGATCAAATTCATCTACAACCTTGCCATCCTTCAGCACTATTATCCTGTCGACAACATTAATTAATTCGGGTAAATAAGAAGAAATAAAAATAATACCTTTTCCTTTATGAGCTAGTTCATCTATTTGATGGTATATATCCTCCTTGGCCTTAACATCAATACCTTTTGTAGGTTCGTCAAATATCCCCAGAGAAAAATCACCGGAAAGCCATCGTCCTAAAACCACTTTTTGTTGATTTCCTCCACTTAAAAATTTTATTGTCTGGTCGGGGCCAGTTGTTTTAATTTTTAAATATTCAATTAATTTTTCAGTAATATTTTTTTCAGATTTAAGGTCTATTATATTTGCCCTGCTCCACTGGTCAAGATAGGCAAGTGACATATTTTTTTTTACATCCATATTTAAAACCAAACCTTGTTCTTGCCTTTCTTCAGGAACTAATGCAATACCTTTTTTAACTGAATTACCCGGTTTCGGTTTATATCTCTCCCCATTAATATAAAACTCGCCAGATTCGACCACATCAATTCCGAATATCGCCTTGGCAATTTCTGTTTTACCTGCACCTACAATACCGGCTATCCCTATGACCTCACCTTCATGAACCTTGAAATTAATATCTTTGAGCTTTTCAGTATTAAGATCTTTAACCTCAAATATAACTTCGCCTTTACCCTTAACAAATTTTCTTTTAAAATCAGAATAACTTTTGTGGCCAATCATTTTGCTTACTATTTTTTTCACTGTAGCTTCTTTTTTTAACATCGTCCCCATATTTTTACCATCGCGAAAAACAGTAATTCTATCAGATATTTCCAGTACTTCCTCGATATTATGGGAAACAAAAATGATTCCTAAATCCTGTTTTTTTAAATTTGTAATAACTTCCAGTAATCTTCTCCTTCCACTTTCATCCAGTGCAGTAGTTGGTTCATCAAAAATAATTACATTATGATTATGAACTAACACATTACTTATCTGTACAATTCTCCGCCTGGACACATCCAATTGATGAATGAATTTGTTTAAATCCAGTTCTACACCTAGTATATCGAGTACTTCTTCGGCCTTTTCAGCCATTTTCTTTTTGTCAAGTATATTAATTCCCATAACCTTTTTTTCTAATTCTGTCCCGATAAAAATATTTTCCATAACATTAAAAAAAGGTATCAAATTAATTTCTTGATGAACCGTCCTTATTCCATGTTGTTCACTTTCTTTCACATTATTAAATTTTACTCTTTGGCCATTAATAATAACTTCACCCTTGCTGGGAGTATAAACACCTGATAGGATTTTAATGCAGGTAGATTTGCCTGCGCCATTTTCACCAACTATAGAATGGATTTCTCCTTTTTCCAGGTCAATATTAATATCATTCAAAACCCACACACCATTAAATTCTTTGCCCAAGTTTCGTGTGCATAGTATTTCTTCTTTTATATTATTAGAAGGCATTGTTACTTTCCTCCTCTGAAACTGTAATCAATAAATAGCAGGAAAAAGGGAGGAGATCTCCCCTTTTCCTGCTATTGTTAATTATTCTTCATCTGGAAATCTTTTGCCAGGTTCAGGTAAGTTTTCAATGATGACCAGTCTTGCAGGAATATAAACATGTCTTCTTGGCACTTCTTCATTATTAAGTAGTTTAAATACTATCCTCACAGCAATACGAGCCATGGTATCAGGATCCTGGGCTACTGTTGCTTTAAATGGGCTGCCAGGTTTCCTCATTTCTTCATATGCCTGTGGGTCACCATCAATACCGACAACAGATATCTGGTCCTGTAAACCTGCTTCCTTTATAGCCTGTGCAGCTGCAACCCCTACCCCATCAAATGTTGCAAAAACACCAACTATATCTGGTTGGGCCTGTAAAACAGCTTCCATTTTTGATTTTGCATCCGGAAAGAAATCGGGCCATGCATAAGTAAATCCGGCAGCAATCTCTACCCCTGGATATTCAGTAATTACAGCCTGCAATTCCTTTCTTCTCATCCTAATCATCTGACCCAGGTCATTGAAAATTTCTACTACTTTACCCTTGCCACCTATTCTTTGCATTAATTCTGTGGCAGCTATCGCTCCCATGACCCAGTTATTGGATTCCACTACAATATCAACAAAATCCGCTGTTCCGGCATCCATTGATGCAATTATAATACCCTGTTTTTTAGCTTCTTCTAAAGCAGGGGCAGCCATCTTGATATCGCCTTCCTGAATTATAATAGCATCTACACCCATAGATATATAGTTTTCTATGGCGTTAATTCTTTCAGGAACACTTGCTGTAACAGTAGCAATAGGAGTTCCACCTAATATTTTAACTTCGTCCATTAAAGATTCCCTACCTATGCGAGCAAAAAAGTTTGCTTGTCCAAAATTATTTATACCTACTTTAAAATCTTGAGCGCTTCCGATTAAAGATACTCCGAAAAGCACAAATAACAAAACAGCAAAACCTAAAATTAATATTTTTTTACTCATTTTTCTTGCTTCTCCTTATATAATTTTAATTTAAATTAATCTGCTCGACAAAATAATCTTTTAAAAATTACCACCTCCTTTTCTAATTATAGGTACCGTTCACAAAATTCAGAAACTATTGCTACAAAAGGCTTTACGAATACCTATTTTTTAAACTTTTCCACCTCGCGAACCCCCATCTAATAATAGTTTAGAAACCTTTAAAACATTAAAAAATCTCTTTTGTACTAATCCCAAGATAGATGAGATGAAAAATCCTCCTTTACCTGGTTCTATTAATTTCGTGTATGCCTGTAATTATAAATTAAAAATAAATTCATGAATGTAATAAGTATATATTCATTGCCAAAATATTAAATATTTAACTTCTTTTTATATGGAACATCCAAAACTTTACAACCTGCTACATCGACAAACACATGAATCTGACCATCTTCTTTGGTATATTGTTCAAGATGTATTAGTGGTTTTGTTTTCCCTAGGTCGATCAGTAAATTCTCGCTGTAATAATCTGGATTAAAAGAAGCAGCTACAATTTCTGAAACAATTAAGATGTGATCTCCTGTTTCCTTTAAAAAGTTTACTTTACATTCAATATGAGCCCTTGCTTCGGTTATTCCTGTCTCTTCTACACCTCTGCCGCTGCCGAC
>NCRO01000256.1 GCA_002849045.2 Candidatus Sediminicultor secundus | reverse complement strand
GTTGGCGGAGCGTGTCGTGGGTTCGGAGAGGTGTATAAGAGACAGGCGTAAATATGTAGATGACGTCGTTTTGGTTACAGAGGCCGAGATAAAAAAGGCGCTTGTTTTTCTCTTGGAGCGGGCAAAATTATTGGTTGAACCATCGGGAGCAGTGAGTGTTGCTGCAGCCATTTCTAATCAATTGAATATGAAAGATAAAGAGGTGGTTGCTATTTTAAGTGGGGGAAATATTGACCTTGATAAGCTTAGCCAAATTTTAAAAGAAGAAATATCATCAATCAAAGAATAAAGTTATAGCTGTTTATAAAAATAATAAGATTAATTTAAAAAGGAGAAGGCAATGAAAAAAATAATATATAGTGATGAAGCCCCCAAACCTTTAGGGGTGTATTCTCAAGGTACGGTCGGTGGAGGGCTTATTTTTGTATCCGGACAACTTCCCGTTGATCCAAAAACAAGTAAATTTATAGAGCAGGATATCAAAAAACAAACCAGGCAGGTGTTTAAAAATATAGAGAAAATTTTAGCAGCAGAAGGTGCAGGATTTAAGGATATATTAAAAATTAGTGTTTTTCTTTTAAACATCAATGATTTTAAAGGAATGAATGAGGTATTTCAAGAATTTTTTCCTGTTGAACCGCCTGCTCGAACCACCAGTACTGTGAAAACATTCCCCCCGGGTGTTTTGGTTGAAATTGATGCCATTGCCTTAAACCCCTAAAAGAGCAAAGAAGATAGTGAGAAGAAGATAGACCCCGAAGACTACTTATTAATTCTGTCTCTTATACAAATCT
>NCRO01000255.1 GCA_002849045.2 Candidatus Sediminicultor secundus | reverse complement strand
TCTATGAATCGAATCCCTTAATAAAAAAGTAGATTCCGATAAAATTTAATTAATATATAATAACTTTTCTTTTGTAAGGCTCTGTTTTTTTATTTAAATTGATTCACTATTTTATTACAAATATTCTTAAATAATATCTTTTTCTCTTTCATACTTTTTATCTTGCAATCATTCATCAAAATATTTTTTATTTCTTTTTTAATGATATATTTATTTTTAAAATTATTTAAATTTTTTGTGATAGTGTCCTAATCAATTATCACTATCCTCGTCATTGGTTAATTTGTATTTCTTATTAAATCTCTCAACTCTTCCCGCAGTATCAATTATCTTTTGTTTACCGGTAAAAAAGGGGTGACATACAGAACATATTTCTACTTTCATATTCTTTTTAGTAGAACCGGTTTCAAAGCTATTACCACAAGCACAACTTATTATTGATTTTTCATATTTTGGATGTATACCTTTTTTCATTTTTCTCTTCCTCTAACTTTCTTTTCTTTATATTCAATAGATTAAAAATATAAAAAATTATAACATATTATTATTTTAAGGTCAAAGTTTAATTCGTATCTCGCATAAAATACAGTTACAAGTAATATGAAATAAGTAATAAGATAAATTAGTCGTTAGTGAATAGGGAATAATATTTAGTAGCCAAGCGAAAAATGAAAAGCGCAAAACTTAAAGCCATAACTCAAAATTTAAAATTTAAATATATTGTTTTATCTATTAATTTTCATCTTTCATATCTCGTATGCTATGTAGCGAAAATAAAAAGATAAAGAAGTAAAAGCAGAACTTAAAATTTAGTACTGAGAGAAAAAGTTTTGAATTTTGAATTATGGTTTTTCGCTTTTTGTTTTAAGTTTTTAGCTGCATAATGGTAACTAAAAATTGTATTTAAAACTAACGACCAATTAGGGCTTACGAAAAAAGGAAATTCCTATGCAATTAAATTATAATATTTTATTAAATATCTTGTTCTTTGATAGAGCTTAAAAATTCTCGATTTTTCTTTGTCTTTTTTAATTTATTAATCACTAATTTTACCGCACCCAGAGATGATTGCGAAGACAGCGCCCTTCTTAGTAACCATATTCTCTGTAAATTTTCTTTTTGTAGTAATAATTCTTCTTTTCGGGTACCAGATTTCCTAATATCAATTGCCGGAAATATTCGATTTTCAGAAAGCTCCCTATCTAACCTTAACTCCATATTACCGGTACCCTTAAATTCCTCAAATATTACATCATCCATTCTGCTTCCTGTCTCTACTAAAGCGGTTGCAATTATAGTCAAACTACCTCCCTCTTCAATATTTCTTGCTGCCCCAAAAAATCTTTTTGGCAAATAAAGAGCACTTGAATCTAAACCTCCGGATAGGGTTTTGCCACTTGTTGGAATAGTCTGGTTATAAGCACGCGCCAATCTCGTAATACTATCTAATAATATGACTACATCTTTCTTTTGCTCTACTAACCTTTTAGCTCTTTCCAGGACAATTTCCGCTACTTTTATATGATTATTGACGGGTTGATCAAAAGTAGAACTTATCACTTCTGCTTTTACCGATCTTTGCATGCCGGTTACTTCTTCTGGTCTTTCATCAATTAATAAAACCATAAGGTTTATCTCTGGATGATTAACTGTAATTCCATTGGCAATCTTTTCTAATAAAATTGTCTTACCTGCTTTTGGAGGGGAAACTATAAGACCTCGTTGACCCTTCCCAATTGGTGAAAATAAATCAATAAGTCGTGTTGATATTTCATCTGCTCTATTTTCTAAATTAATCATCTCGTCTGGAAAAAGGGGGGTAAGATTTTCAAAGTCTATTCTTTCTTTAGATAATTCTGGGTCTTCATGATTAACGGCTTCAATTTTTAACAAAGCATAGTATCTTTCTCCTTCTTTGGGTGGCCTAACCTGTCCTGATACAAGATCACCAGTACTAAGATTAAATCTTCTTATTTGAGAAGGAGAAATATAAATGTCGTTCCCACCGGGCAGGTAGCCTGATGTTCTTAAAAAACCAAAACCCTCACTCATAATCTCCAAAATTCCCTCAGAAAACATGTACCCCTTTTTCTCAGTTTCAGCTTGTAAAATTTTAAAGATCAGATCCATCTTTTTTATTCTGGAAAAATTATTAATTTCATATTCTTTAGCAATTTTGCATAAATCGCTAATCTTTTTTTCCTTTAATTCTGTTAAAAGCAAACTGCAAGACCTCCCTTTTGGTATAATTAGATTTTATAAATATTTCTATATTTTTTTAAGATATTAATAATCTTTAAATTAATAGCGTAGTTATTTCTAAAATGAATTTAGCAATAAATTGCTGATGTGTAAAGCTATTTTTATCCTGTGGGATAAATAAATATTTTTCCACCGTACTTTTTAACAAAAATGATAATATTGAAGTAGTAAAAATATTTAGAAAATTCATTAAAAAGAGGGCTATTGAAGAGTTATCCTTCTAATATATTATATCTAAAGTTATTTTATCACTAATGTTTTATTATTACAAATTTTTTTATTATTTTTATTATTTAAAAACATCAAGCTAAAAATAGTATAAATATAAAGTCATGATCTCTGTCCCAACTTATCTATTAAGTAAACTGATGACTTTCTCTATCTCTCTAAACATTTTCGAATTAATTTCAAATCACTGGGTTTATCTAAATCAATCATTATTTCAGGATATGATATCATAGCTGCAATAGAATTATAACCAAGTATGTCAGTTACTCTTTTTTCCATTTCCTCTAAAGTTAAAGTTTTAAATAGAAATTTTAATATAAACTTAAGGCCTAATATTTTAACATATTTCCAGGTAGCCTTCCTGTTATCAAATAATTCCTTAATTAATTTTTTCTTTTGAAAAAATACTTCTGGTTTAAAAAATATAA
>NCRO01000254.1 GCA_002849045.2 Candidatus Sediminicultor secundus | reverse complement strand
TTGTCCTATTTTATTTAGTATTTCTTTAAAATTACCCTTAAAATTAAATTGGATAAAGTAACTACCCTTTTCTTCATTTTTACCTTCTACTATTCCCTCTAATTCGGTGCCAAAAATTATTTTAGTACCTGAACGAACAATCTTTCCTGGTTTTACCAAAACTTCCCAATATCTATCCTTTGTAGATTTAAGAAGTAAAACTTCTACTTTCCCTTTGGTTTTTTCTTTAAAGCCATATAACCTTGCAGGTAAAACCTTAGTATTATTTAAAACTAAAAGGTCGCATTTTTTAAGATAACCTTTAATGTCTTTAAAATTTTTATGTTGAATTTCTTTCCTGGGCCGATTCAGAGCCATCAAACGACTACGATCTCTTGGCTTAATTGGCTTTTGAGCAATAAAACCCGAAGGAAGACAATAATCAAATTCTTCTAATTTCATTTTCCACTCATCTATTTATTTTTTAATATTTTTTTATAACATTTATTCCCTGATAGTAATATTTTAAAATATCTTGATATCCGGATCCTTGAAGTGCCATGCCGTATGCACCCCATTGGGACATTCCAACCCCATGCCCATTCCCTGAACCAGAAAACAGAAAGGTTAAAGGAGTTTTTAATTTTGCTATTTTTGCTTTAGGTACTATTTCTTCTTTTTTCTTTTCCCTTTCTTGTATATTTTTCTTCATTAATTCGAGCAATTCTTTAATGGTCCAATCTTCTTTTTGTTCTAAAACTTCCTTTATGGACTCTTCCTGCACTTCCTTGTCCTCAATTTCCTTTTTATCTTCTGTATCTTCCGTAATATTCGATTCTCTCCCAATTGCTTCGATATTAAAAAGTGTACTCCTGATCAACTCTGCTCCTATTAAGCTTCTAAAATCATTAGTTTTCATATTAATAACATTATTATTTTCAGCAGTAAAAACTAATTCGCTCGTCCTGCCGGTTTCACTTTTTTTTACTGGCTCAATAAAAACGACTGAATTTATCTTATAACCTTGTTTTTGTAGTTTTTCTGTTAAATCCTTTTCGTTTATAGAGTAAGACCAGGTGTGATGCGGAGGAGAAACTTTTTCTTCAAATTTTGATTCTACACTTCTTAAATATGGTAAAAAACTCCCCCAAACATTCTCACTATCCTCAGTATATCCTCCACTATCGGAATGATAAACCGCGTTGATGGGCTTACCCTTATAGGTCATAATTACTCCTCGAGTCTCGTCAACAGCTTTATTAGTTAAAGGGTCTTCATGGTTCACTCCTCCATATGCTTGACTGTTGGTAGAGGCACAAATATTATAACCTTTATCAATATATTTATTTACATTAAAGATAGCAAAAGTTCTTGCTGCAACTGCTTGAGCCTTCAAGGCTTCTTTCGGCCAACGAGGGGAAATTTCTTTCTTTAAAACCCCGTAAAGATATTCCTCAATACCGATGATATTGATGACATTTAATTTTCTATGCTCTTTATCAATATCTATCTCTATATCCCCTCGATAGCGATACTTTTGCCCATTAAACATAACCATAATTTTAGTGCTTCCTACCGGAGTTATTTTTATGGGACCAGAATAAACACCTTTTTCTAAAATCTCTATTCCTTTGTCATGCGGTAACAATTTAACTATCTTATTGCGTTCTTCACTTACAAGACTATTTGATTTTAAATTGTAAATCTTAAAAGCGCCATCTCCGCCTATATTGACCTC
>NCRO01000253.1 GCA_002849045.2 Candidatus Sediminicultor secundus | reverse complement strand
CTTTTAATTTTTAGTCTCATCTTTGCTATTTTTATAATGTCCAGAAAGAGATTTCAGAATTTTTTCCAGATAGCTTATTATTCTCCCGCTGTTTTATCATCTGTAGTGGCTGCAGTAATCTGGCTAATAATTTTTGACCCCAGGGGGCTGGGTAATCAGTGGTTAAATTTGATTATGAACACTCCCGGTATTGACCACAAGTGGCTGGCTAATTCAGTAATGGTTCAAATGTCTACCATGCTGGTTTATTTTTGGAAATATGTGGGTTACTTCACTATAATCTTTATTGTGGGATTGGCATCGATTCCTCACAGTATCTATGAAGCTGCTAAAATAGATGGAGCAAATGATTGGAAAAATTTTTGGTATATCACTCTTCCTCTTTTGAAACCTACTACTATTTTAGTTTCTATTATTTCTATGCTTCAGTGTTTGAGAACCTTCAGTACCCAGTATTTATTTACTCAAGGAGGAGCCCCGTTAGCTCCTATAAATGTAATAACTTTGAATATTTATCTTACTGCCATAAGAGATCATCGAATTGGTAGAGCAAGCGCTATGAGCATTATTTTATTTGTTATAATGCTGTTATTTACCTGGGTGCAATTTAAATCTTCCCGGGCTGATGAAATCAGTTATTAAGGAGAGTATTTTTTATGAGTTATGCCGTAAAAAGAAAAAAGAATAAAATTACCCGCCAATCCTTAATAATAGATATATTTATCTGGGTATTTCTCATTATGGCAGCTCTATTCATTCTTGCTCCTACAATATTTATGTTTACTGCATCAGTAATGCCGGCAAATGATATCCTTAAGATGCCATATCGATGGATACCGGGAGGTCTCTACTGGCAAAATTATTGGCAGGGTATAAGGGGCAATGATGGAAGCTTTATCTATATCAGAAATATTTTTAACTCATTAATAGTAGCTTCAGTTGTATCTGCTACTACAGTGATGCTTTCAGCTCTGGCAGGATTTGGTCTGGCCAAATATTATTTCAAAGGTAGGACTCTGGTCTTTATGATAATTATGGCTACCATGATGATACCTTTTGAGGCCATAATGATTCCCCTTTATCTGGTAACTACTAAATTAGGACTTCAGGATTCGTATGCCGGATTGATAGCTCCCTTTTTGGTAACCGCATTTGGTGTTTTTTTAATGAGACAATATTTTATTACTTTCCCTGATGAAATATTAGATGCAGCCAGAATAGATGGGGCGAGTGAATTGATGATTTTCAGAACAATCATTTTGCCAAACAGCATCCCGGCTTTGGCAACTTTGGCCATTCTTACCTTTAAAGCTCAGTGGGATAATCTGCTTTGGCCATTGCTGGTGGTGCAGAGTGAAGAGATGAAGACCATACCTTTGTATATTGTTAAATTTATGGGTGAAAAACATACTGATGAAGGGGCAATGATGGCAGTAGCTGCCATAGCGAGTATTCCGATGTTGATTGTATTTTTTAAACTATCTAAATATTTCTTGGGCGGTGCTGCCCTATATTCATCAAGGAAAGGATAATGAAAATAATTATGAAGAAACTTTATATTTTTGATATGGGGGGTGTTCTGACTTGCAACTTTAATGATACCCCCGCAATAAGCGATTATCTGGGAATTACTGAAGAAAAATTTTTTGTTTATACTGGTGAAAATTTTAGAAAACTTTTGGACGGAAAAATCAACAGTAATGAATTTTGGGTAAGATTTTCTTTAAGATATGGTAAGAAAATAAAAGAGGAATTATTTAGTAAATTTTTTAACCCGGGAACAATTCAGGAGACAAAGGATATAATAGAACAGCTTAAAAGTGATTCAAGAGTTGTTTGTGGTACTAATACTATTGATTCGCATTATTACTATCTTTTAAATCAAGGTGATTACGATATCTTTGATGAGGTTTATGCCTCTAACTTAATGGGTATATCCAAACCAGACCCGGATTTTTACCGATATATTTTAAAGAAGGAAGGGATTAAGCCCGAAAACACAGTCTTTGTAGATGATTCCGAAGAGAATATTCTTTCTGCTCAGAAAATCGGCATCAACTCTATCCTTTTTACCGATTCCGAATCTTTAAAGCAGCAAATAAAAACATTTTGTTATTGCTAGTGATGATAAGGAAGGTGGAATTTAAAATAATGTCATTGCGAGCCCTGATTTATCAGGGCGCGGCAATCTCATAAGAT
>NCRO01000025.1 GCA_002849045.2 Candidatus Sediminicultor secundus | reverse complement strand
CTCCCCTGTCACTATTTTATTGCCAACCATATCGCCAAGTTATTCGCCAACCTTATTTCAAGATATAATGTAAGGCTCTTCCTTTTCCCTCGCTCCTAATAATCTCTAAATTTAACAATTTTTTAATCTCTTTTAGAGCTCCTTCATCAGAAAGCTTGAACATTTCTCTTANNTGATTTATAAATTCTATAATTCTCATCTGTCTTTCGGTTAAGGCAATCTGTCTACCTTTTGCTTTCCTTAATCTTTTACTGCCGAGTCTTAATATTCTTTCTTTAACCGCTTCAGTACTTACATTTACTCCTTCGGTAAAATATTCCAACCAATTGGTCAAATCTAAAGTATCTGATTTAACGCTTTGCAATGCTTTATAGTATGCTGGTCTATCAGAATCATAAAAATCATCAAGGCAAAAGAATTGATTGGTATCAAAACCGCGTAAATAGAGGATTAAAGCAGCCAAGACTCTCGCTGTTCTACCATTACCATCAACAAAAGGATGGATTCTGACAAATTCATAATGGACGATTCCTGCCTCAATAATCGGATCCAGTTCTTTTGATTTTTCCGAGTTTATCCATTCAAGTAAATTTTTTACTAATCCTGGTACTTCCTGATTTTGGGGAGGTCTAAAAAATACCTCCCTGGTAAATCTATTTCCCACCACTACATAGCGATTACGATAGATCCCACAGTCTCCGGGATTATCCAAAGTATTTTTAGTTACCATATGGTGGATATTTAAAATATTTTTTTCGGTTATAAAATTATTTTTTACCAGATTTTTAATATTTTTTAGCACTTCTAAATAATTCAAAACTTCCTGCTTATCTCTTCGAGTAGCCGTTATTCCTCTTCCACGTTCTAATTCTCTTACTTGTTCCAGGGATAATCTATTCCCCTCAATACTGGTAGATGAATGGGCACTATGGATTATCGCTTCCTGTCTTAAAGTGACATTCCATTTTGGGATTAAAGGCGAACTGAGAATTGTTTCTTTTGTGGCAGAGATTCTGGTAAGTAATTTAACTGTTTTATTGGAATATTTAAATTTTGGTTTAAACATTTTTTATTTCCTTCGTTGGAAGAAGAGATTGGCACGCCCTGATAAATCAGGGTTCGCAATGACATTTAATAGATTCCCATTTTCATGGGAATGACATTGGGAAAGGATAATAACTAATCCATATCGGAAAGGGAGGAGCTGCCTAATATATAATCCGCCTGGAATAAACGGTTGGTTTTGTCCAATTTTTTGGATAATTTTTCCAAAAATATTAATAATACTTTATTCCCCAGATTAGGATTTTCTTTAATCAGAAGTTCAAGATTTTCCTGCTCCAAAAAGAGCAGTTCTACAAATTCACTGGCCACGGCATTTACCCGGTGTCTTTCATTAACAATAGATGTCTCTCCCAGGAATCCTCCAGTGCATATATCGGCTAAAATAATCTCTTCATTTCTTTCATTGTATTTGATAATACGCAGACAACCTCTGATCATTATATAAAAAGAGGAATCCTCATCACCTTCTTTAAAGATAAATTCATCTTCTTTGTAGGCTTTAACTGCAGATATTCGAGCAATTTTTTCTAACTCCTC
>NCRO01000252.1 GCA_002849045.2 Candidatus Sediminicultor secundus | reverse complement strand
AAGATGAGACTAAAAATTAAAAGGGGTACAAAAGTCCCCAGAGTAAAAACCACTGTAGCTCTTATAGAATTCCAGAAATCCGGGGATTTAAGAAGATAAATATAATTATCAAGCCCGATGAAATCAGGCGGTTTTAATGATAGAAGCTTTTTTTTAAATAGACTTGTATAAAGGGCATTAAAAATCGGATAAAAGCTAAAGATCGAAAAAAAAATGAGTGTCGGAGCAACGAATATCCATCCCCAGCGGGCTTTTTTCCCTTCAATGCTATAAGTTGGTATTCGTTTGTTCATTAACTACACTCCTTCTCTGATAACCACAGGGCTAAGCTAAATAATAACCCAGCCCTGTGGTTTCAATTAAAAAACTATTATCCTTCGTCGAGTGCTTCCTGAACTTTTCTTCTTAATGTTTTCAGTGCATCTTCTGGTGAGACCCCGGCTAACATAACTGATTGAATCGCTTCTACTATATGTGACTGAATCTGTGCACTATTTTCACCATAGTATACGATATGACCTTTTGCCATATCATTTGTAAACACCTCAGAAAAAGGCATAGACTTATAGGTCTCTGATTTCATAAGTTCAACTGTAGGTTGGACAATATTGACTTTAGTTAGATATTCTTCGG
Source organism: Candidatus Sediminicultor secundus (assembly GCA_002849045.2). Next base: position 1,124 of record NCRO01000252.1, on the reverse strand, counting down.
GATGGCTGAGCATATAGGCAATAAATTTCCAGGCCATCTGCTGATTTTCTTTCGGTTTCTGGCCATTGACCATATAATAATGTCCATAGTAGGCGGCGGGAACATCTTTCACTGCGTTTTCAAATACCGGGAAAGGTACGACCATCCATTCTCCACTGTTATAGAAATCAGGGTTGTCACTCTTGATCCTTCCCTGTTGATAAAGGCCGGTAAGACACATACCTATATCATTATTGTCCTTATTGAAAAGCTTTCTGGCATTAGTATAAGTAGGTGAACCAAGATTTTTACCACTTGGACCCCACTCCTGCATAAATTTTAGGAATTTAAGCCAGGCATCGTCGTTAACGATAGCTGTTTTCCCATCATCGCTGATTAATTTTCCACCCAGTTGTTCAACCATGGGAACCGTAGAAACAAGATGATAAGGATACCTGAAGTCAAAACCTCTTCTGTTAAGTATTTCTCCTTCACGAACGGCTATTTTTTCCGACACTTCTACCATTTCTTCCCAGGTCTTGGGATAATCTTTCTCCGGATCAAGTCCAACATCTTTAAATACTTTTTTATTAAGGTAAATACACCAGTTGGTTAATTCGAGAGGAAGACCGTAAAGTTGGCCTTTATAGGTAGCCGGGTCTAATACTCCCGAAATATAAGCATCATAGACTGCCTGAAGACTGGGATAACCTGCTGCTTCAAAATCTACAGGAGAAAGACGTTCATTCACGATATATGCATATTCATCTTCGATAGACATATTAAAAATATCCGGTCCTTGATTAGCTGCAAAAGCGGTAAGAAGTAGTTCTTGAATTTGACCTGAACCACTGGTAACTCTCTTAACTGTGACTCCTGGATTAGCCTGCTCAAATTCAGCAATATATCTATCTTCAATTTCTGTTCTATTGGGGTCTTCATGAGTCCAGAAAGTAATTTCCATGGCGGTAGCTGAATTAATTGTCATAGATAGAAGAAGTACAAAAATAAAAATAGTAAATAACTTTTTCATAGATACAAACCTCCTTAAAAAAATAATATAGTAACTTTCTTCTTATTTCCTGTTAACTAAATTCTTCCTTCACCTCCTTTCCCTTAACCTTGTCAGGGGACGGTCCTTTGAC
>NCRO01000251.1 GCA_002849045.2 Candidatus Sediminicultor secundus | reverse complement strand
TTTCTTGTAAGTCTCTGCATTCTTATTGACTTCTTCTTCAGTCAACTGTTTTCTGGTTGCTGTTTTGCCGCTTGGGTCGCCTATCATTCCGGTAAAATCACCGATTAAAAAATAAATATCATGGCCCAGGTCTTGAAATTGTCTCATTTTACGTAGACCCACCGTATGCCCCAAATGTATATCCGGTGCATTGGGATCAAATCCTTGTTTAACCCGAAGAGGCCTTTTTTCTTTTCTTGACTTTTCTATTTTTTTAATCAATTCTTCTTCAGAGATTATTTCTTCCGTACCTCTTTTAATTATCCTTAATTCTTCTTTAATATCCATAATAAATTACCCCGCTTCATAAAATAAAAACATTGAATATTTTCTATTATAATTTATTTCCTTATTTTTTATTCGCTATTCCAACCCTAACCTCTTTTTGTTCTTAATTAACAAAATCAATAAGGGATAACCCAAGATATAACAAGCAATGACTTCACCTATCCCGATATACAATACGGTTATCCAATAAGGTAAGTCAAAGAGCAAATGTAAATAAATACTCACCCCAAATGCATTTATTAATACAGGAGGGAGGGGCGCGAATTTAGGATTTTTTACTTTATAAGTTAAATATGCAGCAATTAAAGTACAAAGACTTCCCCCAATTATATCTACCATCCCTAATCCCCCGTAAACATTTGCTAAAACACAACCTAAAAATAATCCAATAATTGCTGATGAATCAATAAAGGGCAGAACTACCAAGGCCTCAGCAATTCTCACTTGAATGGGGCCATAACTTATTGGAGCAAATATGATATTAAGAACCACGTAAATCGCTGCAATCATGGCTACACGAACCAGATAGTTAAGCTTAATCATATCAAAACATTCCCATAATAAATATATTTAATCTTTGAAATTATAACATAGTTTATTTTATATTAAAAGAGTTGGAATGAAATTCGTATCGAGTATTGCGTATCGCGTTAAGAAAGAGAAAGAAAAAAAATTGAGAAAAAGTAAAAAAACGTAAACATAACCTTTTTACTTAACTATCCCACTAAAGTGTACACTAATACTCAATAAAACACTATTCTAATTTTAATATAATTTTATGATATAATGTTATTCAGAAGCGTAAAGTGTAGAATGAAAAACGCAAAACTATAACTCAAAACTAAAAACAAAGAAAGAGATTTTGAATTTTGAATTATAGTTTTTAGTTTTCCGCTTTAAGCTTTTAGTTTAACACAATACGCAATACGAAAAGGGAGTTTTACTTTGCCAGCAAATAATAAACCAAAAAAATCTTATCATATTCCTTTATCTAAAAAAATATTATTGGTAATTATAATTTTTACTCTGACATTTTCTATTACTTTTATCGGACTGTCTACTCTTAATAATCAGAAAATATCAGAAATGGTTCAAGGAAACAAATTTTTAGATGCTATAAATAGTAAAGTGTATGATATTAATGGCGAAATTATCACCGAGTTTTATCAGGAAAACAGGAATCCAGTTCCTCTTTCTAAGATTCCTTCAAATTTAATTAATGCTTCTATCGCTATTGAGGATTCAGATTTTTATAAACACAAAGGAATAAGTTTGCGGGGAATTGTACGGGCTCAATGGGAAAATTTTAAAAATATAATTTTACAACTAAAAAAAGAGGCCAAGCCCCACGGAGGTAGCACAATAACCCAACAATTAGCTATAAATACTTTTCTTACTCGAGAAATTAGTTTGAATAGAAAATTAAAAGATATTTTGTTGTCCTTACAAATAGAACGATCTTTCACCAAAGATGAAATTTTGGAAATGTATTTAAACGAAATATACTTTGGACATGGTGCCTATGGAGTACAATCTGCTGCCAAAATGTATTTTAACAAAAATGTACAGGAGATAAACCTTGC
>NCRO01000250.1 GCA_002849045.2 Candidatus Sediminicultor secundus | reverse complement strand
TATTATTTTAACTTCTGAAGAGGACTTCTTCTTTACTAAAGAGACGGGTAGCTCCGAATAGAGCTATTCCGGCAATAATTATATTAGCACTAAAAGTAGTTATAATGTGGCTCCAATAAATCTTACCCATCAATAGCTCTTTAAAAACAAAACTACTATTTAAGACCGGAACTAAAAACATTTTACCGGTCAATTCCATTCCCTGACTTATAGAAATTATTCCTAAAAAAATAGTCAGCATATAAATCGGAGTAATATAACTCGAGGCCTCTCTAATATTGCGGGCAAATATGCCCACCATCACCAATACTGCGCTGGCCAACCCGACCAAAGGAAATAAAACTAAAAAAAGTAAAAAGACAGTATTAACAGATATCCCAAATTGTACTCCCTCAACACCTCCGGCAATAGAAGCTCCCGATAAAAAAGCAAGAGTAAGCCCGAACAACCCCAAAACCATACTGGTAAAAGAAATTAACATTACGGCAAAGCATTTGCCCAATACTATCTCTAATCGGCTTATTTGACTTACTAATAGAGTAGCAATAGTCCCCCTTTCTTTCTCTCCGGCAGTTATATCTACAGCTGTATGCATCGC
>NCRO01000249.1 GCA_002849045.2 Candidatus Sediminicultor secundus | reverse complement strand
TTACCTTTAACAGTGTTGATATGTATTCTTGCTACCATTTTCACCTACGCTGTGGGTATGCCCATAGGAATTTATTCAGCTATTCGTCAGTATTCTATCGGTGATTATTTTTCTACCGTCTTTGGTTTTATTGGCCTTGCTGTACCTAATTTCCTTTTAGCCCTTATATTAATGTTTCTTTTTTATAAATATTTTGGTTTCAGCATAGGCGGTCTTTTTTCTCTCCAGTATATGGACGCATCCTGGAGTGTGGGAAAATTTATAGATATGTTTAAACATCTTCCTATCCCCGTGATAGTTATTGGCACACCGGGTGCAGCTGCGCTTATTCGCACTATGCGGGGGTGTCTGTTGGATGAGCTTCGCAAGCAATATGTCATCACTGCTCGAGCTAAAGGACTTGAAGAAAGAACCCTTTTATTCAAATACCCGGTTAGAGTAGCCATTAACCCGATAATTAGTACCATAGGTTGGACACTTCCCTGGCTTATCTCCGGAGGAACCATCACTTCGATAGTGCTTGGCCTGCCTACTATGGGACCTTTACTTTTTGAGGCACTATTGAAGCAGGATATGGAATTAGCCGGAAGCATCCTTATGATTTTATCCTTTTTAACGGTAATAGGTACTTTTATTTCTGATATTCTTTTGGTTTTACTGGATCCTCGTATTCGATATGAGAAATCAGCAGTTTAGGAAGGTTTACAAGGTAATGAAAAATAACAAAAGAAAGATTAGCGCGGAAGAAAAACTTTATGTAGCTACACAGTGGCAGCTTATGCGGCGAAAATTTAAAAAACATAAGTTGGCTATACTGGGTGGAACTACATTAGTTATTTTTTATATTTTAGCTATATTTTGTGGGTTTTTTTCTCCTCAGGATATATATAAACAGCATTCAGGATATATCTACGCTCCCCCCCAGAGAATCCACTTCTTTGATGAAGAAGGTTTTCATCTTCGTCCCTTTGTCTATGGGCTGGAGAAAAAAATTGATCCAATAACTTTTCGTAAAATATATATTGAGGATAAAACCAGGAAACTTCCTATTTATTTTTTTATTCGCGGTGATAAATATAAGCTCTGGAACCTATATTCGACCGATATTCATTTCTTTGGAGTAAAAGATGGACCAATATTTTTATTTGGGGCGGATAAATTAGGGAGGGATTTATTTTCTCGTAATCTTCATGCTGCCCGTATTTCTTTATCTATAGGGTTAGTAGGAGTAGCCATTAGTTTTATATTGGGATGTATAATAGGAGGAATATCTGGATATTTTGGAGGAATGGCAGATATGGTTACCCAGAGAGTTATAGAATTTTTAATTTGTATACCCACCATTCCC
>NCRO01000248.1 GCA_002849045.2 Candidatus Sediminicultor secundus | reverse complement strand
TAAGATGGTTCTCTCTATTTTTTAGATTTTTAAGGTCTACATCTAATTCTTTGCAACTTTCATAAATTTTTTTATGATCATATTGAAAAAATAAAGAGGGTAATTTTTTATAATCATAAACCTTATCATAAGTGACTAAGGATCTATCTGATTTTTTAGGTTTATCTTCAAAATTTGATAGGAAATCTATGCAATATTTTACTTCTGGTAATGCGGATATGCTTTCCCTATTATTTATTGTATCGAAATCTAATAAACCAGGCATCTTTAATTTAGAGGTAACATCTATTATTTGGACACAGCCTGCTTTTTGGAGTTCTTCAATAATCTTGTCTTTTAATTCAAGATGAGTAAAAATATTTACTTTTTTTACTTTGCAAACAGCCATTATTTTCCTTCCAGTACTTTTTCAATTACCATTTTTACCGCTATATCGATATTTTCAAAAGAACTTTTACCTATCTCTTCTTTCTCTCTTTTACTTTTTTTTATAATATTATCTGCTTCTATACTGGCTAATTTTTCTTCACTTTTAATTATTATCTTTCCTTCTTTTTTAGCTTCTTCTTTGATTCTTTCAATTAGTTTACCTGCTTCTTCTCGGGCATTATTAACGATTTTTTCAGCTTTATCATTGGCATCTTTGATAATCTTATCTGCAGCGCGTTCAGTTTTTTTAACTTCTTCGATGATTTTATTTAACAAAAAATTCACCCCTCAATAATAATTGTAAGATAATCTATAAA
>NCRO01000247.1 GCA_002849045.2 Candidatus Sediminicultor secundus | reverse complement strand
AAAACAGGCACGACTTACAGCACCTATCCCAAGTTTTACGTCAGGAATGTTAAGCATTGTAAACCTCCTTTAAATATTAATAACCCAATGATACTTTTTTAATAAAATACCCATATTACTTAATAATAAGTCTTTCTTAATGGTATCTACCATAACCCAAAAATTGTTCATAGGTGTATCAAGCTGTATATTATGCGTCGGACCTATAATTAAGCCTCCCTGCTTACCCACCAGATTGATTCGAGACAATACCTCTTTTCTTACTTCGCCCGGTGAGCCAAAAGGCAGGGTATACTGTTCATCCAATGTGCCCCAAAAACACAATTTATCTCCATATTCTTTTTTTAATTTATAAGGTTCCATGGCAGCAGGTTGTATGGGATTCAGAACGTCTACCCCGATCTCTATTAAATCTGGTACAATAGGATAAATTACACCATCAGAATGATAAGCTACTTTTAAAGCAGGATTGATTTTTTTTATTTCAGAAATAAAATTAGCCATCTTTGGTTTAAAAAAATTCCTCCAAATTTGTGGAGAAAACATCATTGCCTTTTGCGTTCCAACATCATCCCCTATCCAAATCATATCGACTCCCATCTCAGTTAACTTTTTTGCAGCGGTAAGATGGTAATGATAAGGTAAATTTAATATCTCTTCTGCTAAACCAGGATTTATTATAAAATCCATCAGTAGCTTTTCCATTCCCCTTAAGGCCCAAGCAGTTTCAAAAATTGTGGTTACAGTAACTCCGACAATGAAATAATCTATTTTATAATTATCAATCAGTTTTTGAGCTTCTCTATATAATTCCTGACGATTAGGATCAGGAACTATATAAGTATTTACAGTATCATCATTTGATAAAAGACTGTCACATATACACATCTCCAAGCCCACAAGACCTCTCTACAACACGTAAGCCG
>NCRO01000246.1 GCA_002849045.2 Candidatus Sediminicultor secundus | reverse complement strand
GTTTCGTATTTCGTGTCCGTCCGGATCTACCCAACGTGTTTCGTCGGCGGCTTTAGTTGTGTATAATCTACAGGCAATGTACTTTGAAGCAGATCTGGTTATTTTAGATGAGCCGACCATGGCTTTATCATTACAAGAAGTAAAAAAGGTCTTGAAGTTTATTCTGGCTATACTTTCAAAGTCTAATATCATTTCTGCTATTTCTTCAGCCGTACCAACAGGACATTCGGGAATATAGGGATTTAATTTTCTTAGCCCTAAATTATATGAAGCGTTCAGCATACCACAGTATGCATCTCCGCGACCACTTACTAAATCCTCTTCGGTTTCTTCTGCTGCGGCAACAAACATAGTAGGTCCTGAAAATTTTTGAGCAAGCATCGTTTCTGGACCTTCAGGGCCAAAATTACCCAGATATATCACCAATGCATTAACTTCTGCCTCTTTCAAATCTTTTAAGGCATTTAAAACATCTTTTTCGTTTTCAACAGCTGTCTTAATTTCCTTAATCAAAATTCCCTTTTTGCTGCACGCCTTCATAACAGCTTTCCTCCTACTTTTACTAAGTTCAATAAGAAAACAGTCACGACTTACAGCAACTATCCCAAGTTTTACTTCAGGAATGTTAATCATTTTAACCCTCCTTTAAATATTAATAACCCAATGATACTTTTTTAATAAAATACCCATATTACTTAATAATAAGTCTTTCTTAATGGTATCTACCATAACCCAAAAATTGTTCATAGGTGTATCAAGCTGTATATTATGCGTCGGACCTATAATTAAGCCTCCCTGCTTACCCACCAGATTGATACGGGATAATACTTCTTTTCTTACTTCGCCCGGTGAACCAAAAGGCAGGGTATACTGTTCATCCAATGTACCCCAAAAACACAATTTATCTCCATATTCTTTTTTTAATTTATAAGGATCCATGGCAGCAGGTTGTATAGGATTCAGAACATCTACCCCAATCTCTATTAAATCCGGTATAATAGGATAAATCACACCATCAGAATGATAAGCTACTTTTAAAGCAGGATTGATTTTTTTTATTTCAGAAATAAAATTAGCCATCTTTGGTTTAAAAAAATTCCTCCAAATTTGTGGCGAAAACATCATTGCCCTTTGCGTTCCAACATCATCCCCTATCCAAATCATATCGACTCCCATCTCGGTTAATTTTTTTGCAGAGGTAAGATGATAATGATAAGGTATATTTAATATTTCTTCAGCTAAACCAGGATTTATTATAAAATCCATCAGCAGCTTTTCCATTCCCCTTAAGGCCCAGGCAGTTTCAAAAATTGTGGTTACAGTAACTCCCACAATGAAATAATCTATTTTGTAATTATCAATCAGTTTTTGAGCTTCTCTATATAATTCCTGACGATTAGGATCAGGAACTATATAAGTATTTACAGTATCATCATTTGATAAAGGGTGTCCGATAATTTCGGTATATCTACCTTTTCCATACTTAGTATCATATTGAATAACCTTCCATCTTATACCCCATTCATCAACATATTCTTCTCCGTTTTTAAGGCCATCCTGATAATAAGAATTAGCCCACCCTACCGAAGTTAGAAGCATATCTTCATCTAAAGCTAATTCCAATTTATAGGAATTACCTCCCCCGTGGGGATTGTGACTATCTTCTCCTTGAATTTTCATTTCCTTGCTTAATCTTTTTGCAAATTCCGGGGTAAAACTTATTTGCATCGGGCATCTATCAGGGGTTTTGTGGTTAAGAGCCATTAACACTCTTTCACGATGATTCATATCAAACTCCCTCTCTATTTTTTTCTCTTTACTAAGATATGAACAGTTACTGAAATTAAAATTAAAAGCCCGCAAACAAATCGTGTCCAGAAACCAGAAAGACCTGAAGCAACAATACCTGCTTCCAGGGAACCAATAATAAAGGAAGCAAGGAAAGTACCAAAGATGCTAGCTTCTCCACCGGCCATGGAAGTACCTCCTACAAAAGCAGCAGCCATTGTCATCATCATATATCCATCACCCATTGTTGGCCACCAGGTTCTCATCCGGTAACAACTCAGTATTCCGGAAAGTGAAGCCGTAACTCCCATCAACATGAAAACTATTATTTTTACTCTATTTACATTAACACCCATCATCCTTGCAGTTTCCTGATTGTCACCTATAAATAACACATGCTCACCAAACTTATGTCTAAAAAGTAAGAAATAGAAGAAAATTGCTAATCCTATAAACCAAATTGACTGAGCAGGAATTGGGCCTAACTTTCCGACAAAAATTTTATAGGAAATGGTTTTATCTACTTCAACTGTCCTGGCTAAACCATTAGATATAATATTGCTAAAACCCCTGATCAAGAATTGCATGCCTAATGTAACTACAATTGAAGGAATACCTATTGATGTAACTAATGTTCCGTTTATAAACCCAACTATTACGCCAGATAAAATGCTACATATTAAAGCCAATATAACGCTGTTTGTAGTCTGAAATGTAATTGTAAAAATAAATCCTGATAAGGCCATAACCGACGGAAAGGAAAGGTCTATTTCGCCCATAGCAAGCACAAAAGTTAAACCAAGAGCCATAAATCCTATAAAAGGAACCGTAGATAAAAATGATTGATATATTCTTCCGTGAAGAAAAACTTCAGGACTAGTAATCATAAACAATACAAAAATGCTGGTGGTCATAACTACTAATCCGATTTGAGATTTATATCGACTAAATCTTTTTACTTTGTACTTTGTTTCTAAATCATCCATCTTATAATATCCTCTCACCTTGATTAATCTGTGTACTTACCTTTGTATATTTAATTAATTCTTCACTAAGTTCCTCTAAAGATAAATCCTCATGATTATAGGAACCCACTACCTTGCCTCGGTCAATTGCCACAAAACGGTCAGAGACTGGGTAAACATTAGCGATATTATGAGAAATATAAACACAAGATTTTCCTTTATCTTTAATAGCCTGAATAAACTTCAAGACCTTTTTTACTTCTTGTAATGATAAAGCCATGGTCGGCTCATCTAAAATAACCAGATCTGCTTCAAAGTACATTGCTCTTGATATAGCGACACCTTGTTTTTCCCCACCGGATAAGGTTTTAATTACTGAATCAACATCTACACCTATCCTC
>NCRO01000245.1 GCA_002849045.2 Candidatus Sediminicultor secundus | reverse complement strand
TTGATTTCATTGTTTCCACACCAGAAGGCCCTGTTAGAATACCTTGAAAAAAAGCGACAATTCAAATCCTTTTGTCAAAAGCCCTTAATTTCTATAAGGGGTACATTCAATGAATGCACAGTGTTTAAAAACCATTAACAGAGTCGAGCTGATTCCAAACGTTCCCTCGCCTTTCCGAATGAGGGATTGGAAAGGCAAGCCAGAAGAAGATTACGAAGTAATAGGTATATCTTTTTAATATCAAAGATTTTTAATTATGGTAAAGGAGGTAAAGTAGCTGATGATATCTTTAAATGGAGAGTGGAAGGTAATCGATGATGAAGGTGAATTTACCTTTACTGGGAATGTACCTGGGACTGTACAGGGAGGCCTTATCTTACAAAAATTAGTTCCGCATCCATATATAGGTTTAAATGAAAAAAGTATACAAGACCTTGAAAATAAGTCTTGGATCTATATTAAAGAATTCGAGTTAGATAATTTACCAGCAGAGAAGAATGTGGAGCTGGTCTTCGAAGGTATAGATACCCTTTCGGATATCCATCTTAACGGTAGATATCTCGGAAACACAGATAATATGTTTTTAGAATATAGATTCGATATCAACGATATCCTTAAAAAGGGTAAAAATATATTGAAGGTGAATATAAAGTCTCCGGTAAAAGAACCCAGGACCCTGGAACGTACATATGGTAAGATTGGCTCTACACATGAAGAATCTGCGAGATCGTATATCAGAAAGGCACAATATTCATACGGTTGGGATTGGGGTGCACGTGTGGCAACTTCCGGTATCTGGCGGTCTGTTTATATAGAATCCTATAAGAGAGCGAGATTAACAGGATGCACAGCATATCTGGAAAAGGTATGTGATAAAGAAGGAAAGATAAGGATATTAGGATATATAGCATCTATTGTTGATCTTGAAAATCTGGAGAACTATAAAGTAGAAGTAAAGGTAAACGATAGACCTGTTTCAGAATTTTTGTTAAAACATATCGGAGGCGAATCTTATTTTAATGGTACTTTTACTCTAAAGGATATTCAGCTGTGGTTTCCTAATGGTCTGGGAGAACAATACTTATATAGTTTTGAATTTAAGCTAAAATATAAAGATATTGAGGTTTACAGTGAAGAGAAGAAGATAGGCCTGAGAATTATAGAGTTGATAAGAAAAAAAGACATCGAAGGTGAAAGCTTCATATTCGCCGTTAATAGTAAACGCATATTTGCAAAGGGTGCGAATTGGATACCGGCTGATAACGTTTTGACCTGGATAAAGTCTGAAGATTACGAAAAACTTCTTTATATGGCAAGAGAAGCGAATATGAATATGCTGAGGATATGGGGTGGAGGAATTTACGAGGACGAACAATTTTATAAACTGTGCGATAAATTGGGAATAATGGTATGGCAGGACTTTATGTTCGCCTGTGCAGAGTATCCCGATCATCTCGAATGGTTTAGAAACTTGAGTAATAAAGAAGTAAGAGAAATAGTTAGAAAACTACGTTATCATACAAGTATTGCCTTATGGTGTGGAAACAATGAAATCAA
>NCRO01000244.1 GCA_002849045.2 Candidatus Sediminicultor secundus | reverse complement strand
TTGTTAACACAGGAATGTGAAAGGAATTTACCATAGATTATCTTTCTTGCTCATATATTCTTTCAGCAATATCCTCATACGAACTTTCAACTTTTCCAAAATATTTTTGCCATACATCTTTACTCCAGATCTCTATCCTATCTAAAACCCCAATAACCATAATTTCTTTATTAATCCGGGCGTAATCTCTCAAATATTTCATAATAATGACTCTACCTTGATTGTCCATGGTGCAATCAGTGGCTCGGGAAAATAGTATCCTCTTAAATGCTCGAGCATCTCTCTGGCCTAAGGGGAGCAACTTCATTTTTTCAGATAAATTTTTCCATTCTTCCAGAGGATATACAAAAAGACAAGTATCAAGACCGAAAGTGATAATAAAATTATCGCCTAAAGATTCCCGGTATTTTGCCGGTACAATCAATCTTCCCTTTTCATCAATAGAGTGCTCATACTGTCCTAAAAACATAAAATCTCCTTTATTTATATTCTCCACTTTACTCCACTTTACTCCACTTATTTATACTATACTACATTTATTTGAAAAACCCTCTTTTTTTTTAAAAATAATTTGATTTTTTTTAAAAAATTAGAAAATACCGCATATTTAGCGTCTTTTCTATAATATATACGCTATTTCTCGTCGTATTTTTGGAAAAATAGAAGAGCGGAAGACTTAAAGATATAAATTAGTCAATAGTGAGTAGTCGTTAGTCGTTAGTGAATAGTGAATAGTGAGGAAAGAACAAAGGATTTTGTGAATTAAAAGTCAGAGGCTAAATCAGTATATAGTATAATGTAAAATATGTAAGGGCAGACCTTTTGTCTGCCCTCGGTGATTAATAAATAACAATTTGCAAAAT
>NCRO01000243.1 GCA_002849045.2 Candidatus Sediminicultor secundus | reverse complement strand
AAAAACGAAAAGCGCAAAATGCAAAACTATATTCGTATCCCGCATCTCGTAAAAAAAATAGGAATTTAGAAACCAGACCCCTGGCTCCTGAATTCTGGATGCCCAAGCAATTATAAGACAGGTTTTGAATTTCACGCGATAAGCGATACGATATACTAACGACTAGTTACAGGAGGAATTTAATGGCAAAGAAAATAGTTTCCGTAATAAAATTACAGATACCAGCTGGCAATGCTAATCCCGCACCACCAGTAGGCCCGGCTTTAGGTCAGCATAGTTTAAACATTATGGAATTTTGTAAGGCTTTTAACGAGAAAACAAGACAAGATGTTGGATCTGTAATACCCGTAATTATAAATGTATATGAGGATAGGTCTTTTACTTTTGTTTGCAAAAAGCCTCCAGTCGCCTTTTTATTGAAAGAAGCAGCAGGAATAGAAAAGGGATCAGGAATACCCAATAAAGAAAAAGTTGCAAAGTTATCTCGGGCAAAAATTGAAGAGATTGCTAAACGTAAAATGCCTGATTTAAATGCTAATGATTTAGAAAGTGCTATGAAAATAGTTGAAGGTACTGCCAGAAGCATGGGAATAGAGATAGAAAATAATAATTAACTGTAAGCTTATGTGGAAGGATAAAATCCGATAATACCACAAGGAGGAAAAAAGATGAGCAGAAAAAGAGGCAAAAAATATTTAGAGTCTATTAAAGATTATCAAAAAGATAAGTTTTACGAACCGGAAGAAGCTATAGATTTAGTTAAAAAGCTTCACTGGGCGAACTTTGAAGAGTCTATTGATATTGCGATTAAATTAGGTATCGATACCCGTCGTTCAGAGGAACAGGTAAGGGGAGCGGTAGATTTACCTCATGGTACAGGCAAAAAAGTAAAAATTGTTGTTTTTGCCGAAGGAGAGAAAGCAAAAGAGGCAGAAGAAGCTGGGGCTGATTTTGTAGGAGCAGAAGATTTAGCTGAAAAGATACAAAAAGGATGGACCGATTTTGATGCCACCATAGCAACTCCAGATATGATGAAAATAGTAGGAAAGTTAGGTAAAGTATTGGGCCCTCGAGGTCTAATGCCTAACCCTAAAGTTGGAACCGTTACTTTTGATGTAAGAAATACCGTAAAAGCAGTAAAGGCGGGGAAAGTAGAGTATCGGGCGGATAAATTTGGTATAGTTCACGCACCTTTAGGAAAAACAAATTTTGATAAAGAGAAATTATTAGAAAATTTTACTACCCTTGTCGACGCTATTATTAAAGCTAAACCATCAGCTACCAAAGGAAGGTACATACGCAGCATTACTATTTCATCGACTATGGGACCAGGGGTTCACATAGATCCCCAAAAAATAGATGCCTGGGTAGAAAAACAAAAAAAATAGAAGTAGGTAAAAATATAAAAATAAAGTATACTTGTAAATTTAAATATACCTTAGACAGCAGGAGTTATTAAAAAATAACCTAATAGATATTTAAATATCTTCCTGCCGAGGTGAGAACAAAGAGAACGAACTTACTGGTTTCACCTTCCTTGTAGATTAGTCTAAGGGAAGGTTTTTTTATTGTGTAAAATATCTAATAGAGTTAGAAAGGAGGATAAATTTTGGCTTTAAGTAAAGATTCTAAAAAAGAGATACTTCAGGATTTGATAACAAAATTGAAAGAATCCAAAGGAGTGGTTTTAACTGATTATCAAGGAATGAATGTATTCCAGATTAGCAGACTTAGAAATGAATTAAAAGAGAATAGGGTAGAGTTTAAAATAGTTAAAAATACTTTAATGGAAAAAGCCAGCGAAGAACTGAACGTGGAGGATCTGACCAAAGATCTAATCGGTTGTACCGCAATGGCTTTCTGTAGCGATGATGGAGTTGCCCCGGCTAGATTACTAAAAGAATATTTTAAAAAGAATAAAATTGATTTAAAGATCAAATCTGGTCTGATAGACGGAAGAGTTTTTAGTCCCGAGAAAATTATGGAAATAGCTTCTCTGCCTTCAAAAGATGTCCTTATTGCCCAAATGATTAACGGAGTAAAATCTCCGCTTTATTCTTTAGTATTTATCTTACAAGGACCGTTAAGAGGGTTGATTTATACTTTAGAAGCTGTGAAAAAGCAAAAAGAAAAAGCATCATAAAGTTTTAGGCTAAAAATATAATATACAGTATTGCATGCCGGGTAGATAGGGTAAAATAAAAGCTTTTTTCGATATACGATATACGAAATTGGGAGGAGGTGAAATAAATGGTAGAAAAAAAAGAAGTAGCTGAAAAAAAAGAAGTAGCTACTAAAAAGGCTAAAAAAATTACTGAGGAAAAACAATCTAAACCTGAAATGGGTGCATCAGTGGAAATATTAGGAAAGATAGAGAAGATGAGTGTATTAGAATTAGCTGATTTAGTTAAAGCTTTAGAGGAAAAATTCGGAGTAACTGCTGCTATGCCGGTTGCCATGCCTGCTAATGCTGGTGGTGCAGCTGCATCAGGCGAAGCCAAAGAAGAAGAAAAGACCGATTTTGAAGTAGCGTTAAAAGAAATAGGGCCAAATAAGATTAAAGTAATAAAAGAAATAAGAACCATCACTGCTTTAGGTTTAAAAGAATCTAAAGACTTAGTGGATGGTGCACCGAACACAGTAAAAGAACATGTAGACAAGAAAGAGGCCGAAGGAATAAAAGAAAAATTAGAAGCGGTTGGAGCAATTGTAGAAATAAAATAGAAGATAGTTTTTAGTAATATCGAAGATACTCTTTAAAAATATTTAAAGAGTATCTTCTTGTATTTTTAATTAATAAATGATATACTTATAATTTGCGGAAATATATAGCGTAGAGTGTACAGCGTTTAGCGTGTAGGATATCTCAATAAACTAAAAACGCAAAGCGAAAAGCGAAAAAGCATAATTCAAAACTCAAAATTTTTTTCTTAATACTAAATTTTAAGTTTTAGTTTTTGCTTCTTTATCTTTTTATTTTTACTATATAGCAAACGAGATAAGAAAGATGAAGCTCAATAGATAAAATAATATTTTTAAATTTTAAACTTTGAGCTATGGCTTTACGTTTTGCGCTTTTCGTTTTTCATTATATACTAGCGAATAATTTAATATTTTAATAATTATATAAAGGTTGGTGTTTTGCGGTGCACAATAAATATAATAAAATAAAAGACTATTCCAAAATACCTGAATTGTGTCCAATTCCCAATTTATTGGATATACAAAGAATTTCTTTTGTAAATTTTTTACAAAGATTCGTCCCGCCTGATGAAAGAAAAAAGCAAGGGTTGCAGGAAGTTTTTATAAATATTTTTCCCATTCAAGACTTCACCGGTAATCTAATTTTAGATTTTGTTAGTTATTCACTGGGGGAATGTAAAGATTCTGCTTACGGATGTTGGGAAAAAGGCGGAACTTATTCTGCTCCTTTAGAAGTAAAGATAAATTTAATCAGCAAGAAGACAGGTGAAATTAAAGAGCAAGACGTCTTTATGGGCGAGTTACCGCTTATGACCGAAAACGGAGGTTTCGTTATTAACGGAGCAGAAAGAGTGATAGTAAATCAATTAATAAGATCTCCCGGTATTTATTTTGATGAAGAAAAAAATGAAAATAGCAAATCATTGTATAAATTTAAAATTATACCAAATCGTGGGTCCTGGTTAGAATTTGGATTTGATTCTTCCGACATGATTTATGTCAGAATTGATAAAAAAAGGAAAATTCCAGCAACTACCCTATTAAGAGCATTGGGATATGAAAATAATGAAGAAATAATGGAACTTTTTGATTACGAAGAGATTGTAAAAACAACTTTAGAAAAAGATAGTACAGCCAGTGAAAAAGAAGCTCTGATAGAAATATTTAGAAGATTGAGACCCAGCGAACCTCCGACTGAAAGAAATACTCGTCAATTAATTTATAGATTGCTTCTTGATTCTAAAAGATATGATTTAGCAAAAGTCGGAAGATATAAAATTAATAGGAAATTAAACTTTGGAGATCGGATATTAGGTAAAATCGTTGCTGAAGACATTGTTGATCCTGGTAGCAATAAAATAATCGTAAAAGCAGAAGAGAAAATAAATCAGAAAATATTTTCTGCAATAATAAACTCAGGAATTGAAAAAGTAAAAGTACTGAATTCTGAAAATGAAACGGTAACTGTTTTTAATGAGAAAGACGAAGCTTTTATGCCTATTGTTGATAAACTGAGTGAAGGCATCAATGAGGGGATTATAGATACAATTGCAGCTGAAGATATAATTAATCCCAAAACGGGTGAAGTAATCTGCAGTACAGGAAGCAAATTAACTATTGCCTTGTTATACAAAATAAAAGAATGTAAAGAAAAAATCAAAATAAAAAAAGGTCCTTCGTTAGCAAGAGAGGACATTGTAGCTTCATTAAGATATTTAGTCAATTTATATAGAGGAATTGGGTATATAGACGATATTGATCATTTAGGAAATAGAAGGATAAAGACAGTTGGCGAGTTACTTCAAGATCAATTTTACATTGGATTAAGCAGGATGGAAAGAGTGATTCGGGAGAGGATGACTATCCAGCCTGATGTTTCTGCCATTACTCCCCAGGCTTTGATAAATGCACGGCCATTATTGGCTACAATTAGACAGTTTTTTGGGAGTAGTCAGCTTTCTCAGTTTATGGATCAGACTAATCCTTTATCTGAAATTACTCATAAAAGAAGGCTTTCTGCCTTAGGCCCGGGAGGCTTAACCAGAGAAAGAGCGGGCTTTGAAGTAAGAGATGTTCACCACACTCATTATGGCAGAATTTGTCCCATTGAGACTCCCGAAGGCCCTAATATTGGATTAATAGGATCACTTTGTATACTGTCTCTTATACAAATATCCGAGCCTACGAGACACATGAGCACCTCGTATGCCGTTTTCTGCTTGAAAAAAAAAAAAAAGATCAAATAATAATAAAAATACAAACA
>NCRO01000024.1 GCA_002849045.2 Candidatus Sediminicultor secundus | reverse complement strand
ATATGATTATAACCCAAAAAGTACACAAAATAGTAATGTAGGGGCACGATGCATCGTGCCCATAGTAGAACTTAGGTAACAATAGGGCAAGGGTACAATTCATTGTGGCACTACAACATAATTATAACCAAAAAATCATAATTTGCTATAAAATTATCTGTAACATACCATATACATAATCTGATTTTAAATATCTTTTGGCTTTTTGGGGAATAACTATAATATAATATGCTCGATGCAAATAAATATTAATCTTTGCTTTTGTGAGAGAGTTAGAAGAAAGAAAAGAATAGTTATTGCTCTTGTTTTTTTATCTTTTCTTTCGCCTCCCTAACTCGATACTCGATACTATATACTTGATACTATATTTAAGGGTATTTATAAAAAATGTAGAATTAAGATATAATGATGTATAATAAAATAAAGATTAAAAGGAGGGGCTGAAGATGAAAAAGAGATATTTAAAAATGTTTTTGATATTAAGTTTAATTATTTGTGGATTATTGTCAGTATTTAGCTTTAATTTTGCAGCTGGTCAGGGGGAAACTACCTGGGAAACTCTTTCTCAAGAAGCATCTGATTACCTAAAGATGGCTGTAAACAAGATGGATGAGGCGATTAAAACTTACCAGGGAGTTAATTATCCCAATAAAAAACTGTGGGTTGAAGCTATCGATTATGGTGAAAAAGCTATTGAGGCAGAACCTGATTTTATAGAAGCTCATTATCATCTTGCCCAGATTTACCAATATACTAATTGGTATTATCGAGAAGCAAGAGAGTGGGGGAGATATATTGAACTTATTCAAAAAAAGGAAGTAATTTCTCCGGAAGCTGAACAAAAATTATCTTTCGCCTATTATCGGTTGGGATATGCGGCCTATCAAAGGGAAGATTATGATGGCTGTACCCTGTATTTACAAAAAGCGGTTGAGGTTAGCTCAGAAATGACCGAAGCTCACTATTGGTTAGCGAGAGTATTTTACGAAGAAGGTAGATTGAATGATTCTCTTTCTTCCTGGCAAAAAGTGTTAGAGATTGACCCTTATTATCCTCGGGCTCAATATTTTTATACTAAAGTAGAAAATTCTATAAAATACGGGAAAGAAGCATATTCTAATTATGAAGCAGGGTATAATCTTTATGAACAAAGGTTATTTGAAGAAGCAATATACGAATACCGTCAAGCAGTTAGATACAATTCCGATTTTTCTTCAGCTTATTATTGGCTGGGTAGAATTTATTATGAACGGGGTAATTATCGGGAAGCCGCGAGTAATTGGAAAGAAGTCTTGCGTTTAGAACCGGAAAATAAAAAGGCAGAGTACTGGCTAAGGCAAGCAGAAAAACAGGGAGAATAGCGGATAGCGTTTAGAAATATAGTGATGAGTAATGTGTAATGAGTAACAAGAAAAGAGTTAGATAGTTAGTTGGTTAAGAAAATAAAATAAAGAAGACAGAAGATAAGATAGTATCAAGTATCGAGTATATAGTATATAGTGAAGAAAAGAAGAGATAAAATTCAGAATTCAGGAGCCAGAAGATTATTTGCGGAGGGTGCTTAGGAGGTAGGGGTTCGATGAATCGAACCCGCAATAATGTAGGGGCACGATGCATCGTGCCCAGGGTAATCAAAAAACAATAAAACAGGAAGGGCACAATTCATTGTGCCCCTACGCCTGAATCTTATTTCTTTAGCGCGATACGGATTATTATTCACTAACTACTAATTAACTGGTAAATTGGCTAATCGGGGAATCGGTAAATTGACTAATTGGTAAATTGGCTAATCGGTAAATTGGAGAATTGGTCAATTACTCTATTTTGCTATTTAGGTTAATTAAGATATAATAACCATAGAACTATTCAAACTTATGAAAGTTAAATTTTGTAAAATAACTTGCTTTTTAAAATTGAAAGCATCAAAACTGAATAAAATAATATTTTGATTTTAAATTACGGAGAAGATAAATGAGAATTGCTTTTTTTACCAATTGTTATAAGCCACTGGTTAATGGAGTTGTTACCAGTATTTCTTCATTAAAAGAGGCTTACGAAAGAAAAGGGCATGAAGCTTATGTCTTTGCTCCCAGGGTAGAAGATTATGTTGATCAAGAAAAAAATGTATTCAGATACAGGTCAGTAAACTTAACCAGTAAAGTGAAATATCCTCTTCCTATACCTTTATCCTTTAGGGTGAAAAAAGTTATAACTGAATTTAATCCTGACATCGTCCATATTCATCATCCCTTTTTACTAAGTTCTGTAGCTATAATGTATGGTAAAAGATTAGGTATTCCCAAAATATTGACCCTTCACACTCAATATGAAAAATATGCTCACTATGTTTCCCCCATACCAGAAAGAGTAACTCATGAAGCAATCAAGATGATAATTTCTAATTTAGCTTATAAAACTGATTGTATAACTACTCCGTCTATATCAATGAAAAAAATTATAGAAAATTATGGAATTAAAAATAGAATTGAGGTTATTCCTAATGCAATACATTTGACTTCTTTCAAGGAAGATGATGAATTGAAAAGAACAGAAATTAAAAAAAAATATAATTTGAAAGAAGATAATAAAATAATTCTCTTTGTGGGTAGAGTAGCTTTAGAAAAGAGCATAGATAAGATTATAAAAGCGTTAGCAATAATTAAAAAAAGGAGTATTGGTAAAGAAAAATTATTAATAGTAGGTAGTGGTCCGGCTATAGATGAACTAAAACAGCTTGCTCGAACTTTGAAAGTAGAAGAAGATGTAATATTTACAGGTACAGTAAGCTACGAAGAAATTCAGCATTATTACAAGATGGCTTATGTATTTACTATTGCTTCTACAACAGAAACTTTTGGAATAGTAACTATAGAAGCCTTGGCTTCCGGAGTTCCCGTCTTGGCGATTAAAGCTCCGGGAGCAGTAGATATACTGACAGATGGACTGGATGGGCTGTTGGTCGATAATGATGTTGAAAAATTTGCTAAGGCATTAGAAAAAATTATTAGAGAGCCAGAATTAAGAGGAAAGCTCTCCCAGGGAGCAATAAAGACTTCTGAAAAATATAGTATTGATACGATATCTGAAAGAATGTTAAATCTCTATCGGGAAGTAATTGAGATAAAAAAATCCAAATCAAAAGAGAAGAAAAGTTTTATAAAAGATATTCTGTCCATAAATTATGGAGGGAAAATAAAAAATGAAAAATAAAAATATAAAATATATCATTTTAGCACTGTTATTATTTTTAGTTTTAACTTGTGTAGGGCAAGCGGCCCCCATGACACCATCTGAAATAATTAACGAATCTATCGAAGTGTTAAAAGAGATGTCAGTATCAGAGGATAGCGGGGCTTTTGGAGCCCTTTTGAAAGAAGCAAAAGGCATAGCTATCTTTCCTTCGATAATTAAAATTGGATGGGGAATTGGCGGACAGTATGGAAAAGGTATAATATTTAGAAAAGATAGCAGGGTGAGGATATGGTATGGCCCCGCTTTTGTAAAGATTAAAAGTATAAGCATCGGCCCTCAGATAGGCATTCAATCAATCGCTCTGGTTTTAGTTATTTCCAATGAACGGGGAATGGAAGGGTTTATGGAAGATAATTTTACTCTGGGCGGTACCGCCAGTATCGCTGCAGGTCCATTGGGAAGGTCTCTTTCAGCAGATACAGATTATAAATTTAAAGCTTCAATATATTCTTATTCTATAAGTAAGGGAGCTTATATCGGAGTTTCCTTTCAGGGTTCAGCTATCGAAGAAGACAGCAAGGCGAATGAATTATTTTATGGGAAAAACATATCTAATCGAACTATATTAGGAAGTAAGATTACCGTAAATCCGGCGGTTCTGAAGTTATTACTTCTGATTAAGAAAGTTAGTAAATGATACTTTAATTAAACTTGGAAATTCACCTGGCACTTAATTTAAGTGCCAGGTGGTAATCTAATTTTGACTTTGTCAATGTCATTCTCTCTACCACTTTCGTGAGTGTAAACTGCAGAGATGATATGTTGTTGTAGGGGTGTATTGCATACGCCCCTTGCTTATGGATTCTGCATCAAGTGCGGAATGACAAAGAGGTAGTTTACTTTTTAGTTTTTGTTTTATTTTATAAATCTTTTAAATCTGTTAAGCTCTTTGTTTATAGTCCTTTAGAACAGCCAAAGCATATTCAATATCCGAATGAGTATGGTCGGCATTAATCTGAAATCTTATCTCTTCATCGCCTTTAGGCACAACCGGATAATTAAGACCTGTGCCAAGAATTCCATTTTCAATAAGATAATTTACCAACTCTGTGGTTTTTTTAGTATCTCTCACCATTAAAGGAACAATAGGGTGGTCACTTTCAATAATTTCATATCCTAAATCAAGGAGACCTTTTTCAAATTTCTTAGTTATCTGGTGAAGGTGAGTTAAAATGTCTTTTCCTCTTTCACTATTAAGTATTTCTAAAGATTTTAAGGCTGCGCTTGCCTCAGTAGGGGAGATGGGGTTAGAGTAGATATACATCGGTGCCGTTTCTCTTAAGTAAGTGATAACGGTTTGATTGGAAATTACATATCCGCCATTTACTCCAAATTCTTTACCCAGGGTTCCAACTAATACATCTACCCTCTTTGTATTGGTATATTCTTCTGTTCCCCGACCGGTTTTTCCATAAGCACCAATACCATGAGAATCATCTACCACTAACAGAATACTTTCCGGAAACTCCCGGTCGTATTTTTTAGAAAGGTTGGAAATAATATACAGGGGGGCATAATCGCCTCTCATGCTGAATATGCCGTCAGTGATAATGATTAATCTTTTTGCTTGGCCGATAGATTTTTTTATTTTATCTTCGAGGTCATTCATGTCCAGATGTTTATAGATTTTTTTATCTTTTGGTCTGGAAAGTCTAAGGGCGTTAATTATACAGTTGTGATTTAACTCATCACTTATTACAATGGTGTCAGAAGTTATAAGAGGGGTTAAAATACCTACCACGGTTGAATAAGCTGAGCTGAACAACATAGCATCTTCTCTTTGATGAAATACTGCTAATTTCTTTTCTAATTCTCGGTGAGATTGGAATGTTCCGCTGATAAAACGGACAGCCCCTGGCCCAACACCATATTCTTTGGTTGCTCTTTCTTCTTCCTGGATGATTTCCTCCCTTAAGGACATTCCCAGATAAGAATTAGAATTCATCCTGATAAATTCCTGCTCGCCTTTTCCTTTTAAAAAATATCTTGGACCTTTTTCTCCTTTAGCTTTTTTAACTTTAGTTATAATGTATTCTTTTCCTTTTAATCGTCCTTCGTTTTTTAACTCTTTTAGAGTTTGAGAAAGAGCTTTCTCTAAATTATTTAATCCCATTTTTTATCCTCCAATTAATTAGTCGTTAGTGAATAGTGAATAGTCGTTAGTATTAAATGCAAATTTTTAGTTATCAGTTTTCGGCTAATAAACGAGTTAATTTGCCAATTCGCCGATTTACCAATTGACCAATTAAATTAGTNNGTATATTGTATTGCTATCGAGTATCGCGTGAAGAAAAAGAAAAGTACTAGATAAAAAGATAGAAAGAACAAAAGTAATAAATTGATTTATATATTTCTTCTGAAAGAGGAATAACTTTTCTTTCTACACAAATAAATAATTGAAAAACATTTCTAATTTTGCTATATTAAACTTGAAAAGGTTTTATTTATAAAACCCGAATAAAAACTTAATGTAAAAATAAAGGAGGGAATAATCTTGAATAATAATTCTAAGGATATCGTTTGGATAGATTTTGATAGTTTAGAAAATTTTATGGTCGACGTTTTTAACGGGATAGGAGTTCCGGAAGAGGATGCCCGAATATGTG
>NCRO01000242.1 GCA_002849045.2 Candidatus Sediminicultor secundus | reverse complement strand
TGTTAAAGGTAATCGTTCGGCTATTAAATCAATTACCGGTCTTTGTAATTGTAGAGACATCCCAAAATTTCCATGAGACAACTTCCACAACCATTTAGAGTATTGGACATACATAGGCCGGTCTACACCATAGACTTTCCTTAAGGCAATAATTTCTTCCTCTCCCAATCTCTCACCCCTCATGCTCTGCATTTCAGCTACATAAGCACTCACATAATCACCAGGAGGGAGTTGTATGATGACAAAGGCAACAACGGATAATAGAAATAAAATAATAATCATATAAAGCAATCGTCGTATAACATAAAATAACATTTTTGTTCCCCTTTGACGAAGGGGATTCTGCCTGAAGGTCAGACAAAATCCCCTTTTTCAGTTCTCTACTTTTTCAGTTCTCTACTTTTTTATAAACCACTGTTGTGGCCTATAAGCTATATCCATAGCAGTAGACCAACCAAACAGACCCTCCTCGGCAACATTTCTCACGTAATTCTTTACCAAATGGAATAATGGGGCCTGCCCTACTATCCCAATCACCCAAATCTGTTCTGTTCTAATGTCCCATATTTTTTGCTTTAGACTAATCCATTCTTCTGTTCCTGGACAAAGTTTAGTCACCTCATCAACCAACTTTTTAACCTCTTTCCATTCCGCTGGGGGTTCTACGCCTTCTTTTCCATCAGTAGTAAGCCATTTATTCCATCCTTCCCCAAGGCCCCAGAAGTACGGTTCTAATGATGCTATTGCTACATCCACCCATCCTCTGCTTCTAGGAACGCAGGTCATAAGCTCAACTAAGTCTCCAATTATTCGCTCATGAGTACATTTTTCAGTCCTGACAGATAATTTTACTCCAATTTTCTTCCATTGCTCCGCCAACATTTCCCCCATCGTTGCTTCCTGTTCACTTCCGTGTCCCGACTCAAACAATATCTCCAATGTTTCTCCATCAGGCCTTAGACGATATACATGCTCCGAATCCCACTTTAGACCCATTACGTCCAAACGGGTATTAGCTCTTTTTATATCATAATCAGCATAATAGGTCCCCCACTCCTCTTTATAAAAACTACTCGCAGGAAGAGGTGCATACTGACTAGGATTTGATAATCCAAAGAAGACGGTATCATTTATCGCCTCACGATCAATTGCCAGGGAGAGTGCCTGTCTAAATCTAATGTCACTAAGAATTTCCCTCACCACTGGATCTGGGGTAAGAGGATTAACTGAAATCACCCCATCTGACTTAAAATCTCTAAAGAGAAGAACACGATAATCGCCTTCCTTTTCACCTTCCTTGCAAAGGGGATAATCATCCATTGTCAGCTTCTCATACCCTTGTACAAAATCTAACTCTCCGGCGATTGCCTTCATGATGATTACTTCCCGATCCTCAAAGTTGGGAACAAAAAGCTCGTCAATATAAGGAAGCTGATTACCAGCGGTATCTATTTGCCAGAAGTAGGGATTTCGCTCGGCCAGCATATACTCTGGTTCTATCTCGGTTACTATCCACGTGCTAAGTGTGGGAAGACCTATACGCTTATGTGTCTCCCATTTCCCCTGGTGGTAACTCAGTGCCTGCCACCAATGCTCATAACCTTCCTCTTTAGCCAGTTCATCTGCCTTTGGATTGTACTTTATATGCCATTTTTGAAGGTAGTGCTTGGGATTGAAGAAGTGTCCTTGTGCCATTCCATAAGGATGACTTTTCCCAGCTATCAGACCAGGATTAGGTACAGCAAAATTTATGCGAAGAGTCCAATCATCTAATTTTTCAAATTCAGCTACTTCGCCTCCCGGTTTCCATGCTTCTGGCGGTCCTGCAGGACTTAACTCCTCGTTTAGCATTATGTCTTCCCACCAGAAAAGAATATCATCAACGGTAAATGGCTCACCATCCGACCATTTAATCCCTTTTCTTAAATATATAGTAAGGGTTTTATAATCTTCGGAGTATTCATAACCTTTAGCTATATCAGGGAGTATCTTTGCACCATCCGGAGAACGCATAAATAGCCCATGGTTTCTCACATCTCTAAGACGGCCGGGAGGTACATAAACCAGCCTTCCTCCGTATTGCCCAATCTCTTCTAATGGTTCTAAAACTGAAGGATCTTCAGGAAGTCTTTCCTCCACTGGAGGAAGTATCCCTTCCGCCACCTTTGTTTCAAGCATAGGAGCTTCGTTAAATTTCTCAATGGTTTTTCCTGTAAGCTTCTCATATTCTGCCAGGTTAGGATATACCTTTGTCTCCTGGGCAAATATCATACTAACTCCCAGCAAACATATCATTACACTTAACAACACCACTATTAACTTTCGCATTAAGTTTACCTCCTTTAAAATTTAATCTTAAATTATCACAAAAAAATTACCCGGAACTTTAAACTTTCATCTATCACCCCCTTTTAATAGGTTACGCGCTTAGTACCCTTATTTTCCAACTATTTTGTAGTAGCATAAATTGCAGCACCGATGGCCACTGCATTTTCAGATATTTCTGAAAGTCTTACCTCCACCTTTTGATCCCCAAATAAATACAGTGAAACTATCTCTCTTATCGATTAAATCAAGGCATCCCCGAGCACGGCCATCTTCCCACCAATGAATACTGCCTTTGGTCCTATAATATGTATAACATCTATAAGGTCAGCACCAATCCGGGTGGCAACCTTTTTTATAATAGAATTGGCCAACTTATCGTTTACTTGAATTTGGGCCAGGTCTCTCATAAGATAATTCCGTTTTTCCTTGAGATAATATTCATCCTGGCATCCATTAATACTGTTTTTACTTTCTGTCTCCCAAAGTGAGAGCCTACTATACTGTATTATACAGCATCTGTTCTAATATGAAGGTTAATAGGAGTTTTACCTACGTTATCAGTGGAAATTGTTGAGGGTTCTTCGACTATGCCTAAAGCTATAAATTTATTTATAACAAATGTTATGGTGTTTTTGGTTAATCCCTTTGTTCTCGAAAGTTCAACCCTGGAAAGACAACCTTGTTTAAATAAAAGATAAAGTAGAGTAGTGGCATTCTTAATTTTCGTATCTTCTGGTTTTAGCACTATCATATAATCTACCTCATAAAATAGTACGTAACCTTTACTTGCTTACTAAATATAATATATAACTTTTTTTATATTGTCAAACTTATTTATTATATATAATATTAATAATATAGGGTTCAAACCTTCACATTTTACATGCCGTAATTTCTTAAAATATGAGGATGTTTCAAGATCCATGTATACAATGTTAGGTGATGTTGGTAGCAATGTCATGGTTTTATTATTTTTCTTGTTTAATAGCTTTTAATGTAAACATTAAGGGGATTTTTAAACCTGGGATATGCCACCAGTTTTTATCTATTCGTTCCATAAAAGAGTGGGTATTACCAAATATTTTACCATATTCATTCAAAAATTTTATGGTCAGATTTTCCTTAATCAATGCATTTACTATATTGCTAAGGGACCAGGTCCATTCATACCCTTCAAATTTCTCATTTTCTTTGTAATATTCAGGTTTTTCTGAATTAAAATAGGAGTTGATTATTCGAGGTTCCTGAGCGAAATAATCAAATATATTAATAAATGGATGTATCTCCATTATGTAAAAAGTACCGTTTGGTTTTAAAAAATGTCTAATAACCGAAGCCCATTTTGATAAATTTTTAATCCAACAAAGAACACCTTGAGAAGTATAGACTATATCAAATTTCTTATTAATTTTTTCTTTCAAATCGAAAATGTTTGAACAAATAAATTGAGCATCGATGTTTGTTTCTTCCTTAAGTTTTTTGGCAATATTAATTGCCTTGGGAGAGAAATCAACACCTGTAACAATAGCCCCCTCTCTTGCCCAAGAAAGAGTATCAATACCGATGTTACATTGAAGATGAAGAAGGTGTTTTCCATTTACATTTCCGACTTCGTTAATTTGAATTTCATCAAGTGAGGAACCCCCTTTTTTGAAATTATCAATATCATACCAAGATTTCATGTGGTTTGAAATACGGTTATCCCAGAGTTCTTGGTTTGATTTTTCTTCTAAAGAGAAATTATCATTCATAATCGAGCCTCCTTTCCTCTAATATTCAAATTCTAAATAATTCATAAAATATATTTATTTGATATTCTCAGTCTTTCTTCCTAATATTATCTTTTCGTCTTTACCTTTCTTCCACTTTAGATAAGCCGCTATCTCACATAACTTCCCCCTTAATTCAAATAATTACCAACTTAAATAATACTTTGTTTTTTCTGACGCTTTTTCCCAATTCTTTCCCTCTTGTTTAAAAATATCTTTTAGATTTTCATAATTAAATTTAATTCCTATATTTTTACTTAATTCGATTAATTCAGTTCTAATTCTTTTGGTTTGGACAACTGTTTTAATGGGATTTAAATAAACCTTTTCAAATATATCCAGGAATTTTGTTTCCGGCACAAAATTATTTTCCAAATGATAAAAAAGCCATTTTGGTAAATATGGTTGAAACTTTTTATTCTTGGCATAAATCCACAGTATAATATATTCGGTAGCTTTAATTAAAGAATCAGCAAGATTAATTATACTTCCTCTCTTCTCCCACATTTCAAAATTATATATAAGATGATTTTCTGTTCCATCTCTATACTTTTTTAAGAGTTTCTTCTGTTCCCAATCCGGAAAGACTAATTTTTCTTTTAATAAATTCTCTATTTTTTGCTCGGTATCAAATAAAATTTGAGAATTTTCTCTATCCCACCTCATAACCTGAGACCAATATGGGGAAGGTGATCTATGTTTTAACGCTTTCTGATATGATTCAACCGGTGTATC
>NCRO01000241.1 GCA_002849045.2 Candidatus Sediminicultor secundus | reverse complement strand
TCTCTACAATTACAAAGACCGGTAATTGATTTAATAGCCGAACGATTACCTTTAACAGTGTTGATATGATTCAACCGGTGTATCCAACGCAATATCTTTATATATCAAACCACCTACTGCAATATATTTTTCTATTTCTTTGACCCTTTTATCATCAACATAAACTATTAAATCAAGGTCAGAATAATCATCGCAATAACCACGTCCTATCCCCCCGGTAGCTAATATTCCCACTACGGCTTCTATTTTAGAAATCTTTTTAGAAATTATTTTTGCAGCAGCTAAAAATTCCTTATATCTATTTTTTCCCTTATATTTAACTTTTTTCATGATACTTTGCCTTTCTTTGCCCTCTAAAAATAAAACCTCTATGAAAATTTTTCTTTCTCCATCGTAGTCTCACCTTTTCATCATCCTGATATCAACTCTTAAAATTATGGAAAGAAAAAATTCCTTATTGGGTACATTTTAGTTTACCATTTCCAAAAGTTATGTCAAATGTTGAGATTTAACTTCGTTATTCCGTTATTCTTTCAAAGAAAACTTACTGATTTATTCATCTTTAACAACCGTCCCCTGTCACACCTATTTTAATTATAATAATAATTAATGATTCATATTTAAAATGAAGTTTACAAAGTAATATGCTATACTATCCAACAGAATTTAAAATAAAAATGGGTAAATTGTATAATAAACTCATTTAAATTAAATGCTGCAAAACTCGTAATAAAATAACCTAAAGAAAATTCAACCATAAAACACTTGGAATAATATTAATATAAAAAG
>NCRO01000240.1 GCA_002849045.2 Candidatus Sediminicultor secundus | reverse complement strand
ATCTGGAAGAACCAGTGAAGAAAGCTATGAGGGCTTCTCTTAAGATAGTTTTAGAAAATAAGAAAGATTATCTTTGGTTTACCGGTTGGGAAATAGTATTAAAAAAAGAAAATAGAATAATAGGGGGATTGTGCTTTAAAGGCAGTCCTGATGAAAAAGGGAGAGTTGAAATCGGTTATGGAATGCAGGATGAATACAGATGCAAGGGGTATACTACGGAAGCAATAAAAGAATTGATAAATTGGGCTTTTAGTTTTAATAATGTTACTGAGATTATCGCAGAAACAGAAAAGGATAATCTTCCATCTCATAGAGTTTTGGAAAAAGTTGGAATGCAAAAGTACGAAGAAAATGAAAAGATGTTTTGGTGGAGAATAAATAAGATTTAAAAAAAATTTATGAGTAAGAAAAAAGGGGAGGCAGAAAAAATGATAATTAAAGATTTCAAACCATTTGAAGGTCAACATTGTGAAACAACCGCAACAGGAAGCTTGCTTCATCATCAAGGGATTAACTTATCCGAGCCCATGCTTTTTGGATTAGGCGAGGGATTGAACTTCATTATATGGAATATGAAAACAATGGATTTCCCTTTCATCGGAGGAAGGATAAAAACAGATTTATTAACCCAAAATATTACCCGACACCTTAGCTTGAAACTAAATGTTCGGGAAACATCTTCATTGAAAAAAGCCTGGGAAAATGTAAAAGAAAACATTGATGCGGAAATTCCCGTGGGAATAAAACTGGATTGCTATTATCTGGACTATTTTACTAATAAATTTCATTTTGCCGGCCATTATGTAGCAATATACGGATATAGTGAAAATAATGCTTATCTGGCTGATACCATTCAACAAGGTGGATTGGTTAAAACCTCTTTAAAAAACTTTGAGTTGGCCAGGAATGAAAAAGGACCTATGTCATCTAAAAATCTTTCTTATACCATTGAAGCTACCAATAAAAAATATGACCTGAAGAAAGAAATTATACAGGCTATAGGTAATAATGCTAAAAATTATTTGAATCCTCCCATACAAAATATTAGTTATAAGGGTATCTTAAAGGCCAGTAAAGAAATAATAAAATGGTTTAAGCGAAGCAAAGATGTTGAAGGGGATTTTAAAACAACTGCGATGTTAATGGAAAAAGCCGGTACCGGTGGTGCGCTGTTTAGAAACCTGTATAGAGACTTCCTAAAAGAAAGTTATCAAAAAACAAAAATAGAAGAAATAAATGAATCCTATAAAATGTTTGTCGATATTGCCCGGCTGTGGAGAGCAGTTTCAAAATTGTTTATGAAAGCAGGGGGCGAGAAAAACATTCAATATATCAATAAGGCTTCTGAAATATTAGTAGAATTAGCGGATAAAGAGAAAAAAGCAATGAATATTTTGCTAAATGCTTGTCAGGAGTAGGTCTTGTAAAAAAGTTCTATAAAAAGAGATGACTGTACTCGCTTTGGTTATCTATTTTTATTTTACTGGTTAAATGTTAAAATTTATGGGTAGTAATTCAGGGAGAATATTACATGAAATTAGAAAAATTAGGACTTAGTCATTGGTTTAAAGGTAAAATTGATCCTACAAAATTAATCGAGTATCGAATAGCCAGAATTGTTACTGTAAATAAGGATAGCTATATTATTAGAAATGAAAAAAAAGATGTTTTTGCGGAAGTAACAGGAAAATTTAAATTCAATGCTGATTCTCCGTTAGATTATCCCGCAGTGGGTGATTGGGTCTATGCCAAATATTTTAACAAAGATTCTTTTGCCATTATTAGTGAAATCTTTCCCAGAAAAACAATCTTAAAAAGGAAAACATCGGGTAAAAAGATAGAATTTCAATTAATTGCAGCGAATATCGAAACGGCCTTTATTGTCCAGTCACTTGATTACAATTATAATCTCAGGCGATTAGAACGATATTTAGCAATGATAAATGAAAGTAATATTCGCCCTATAGTATTACTTAGTAAAAATGATCTGTTATCCCCTATGAATGTAGGAGAAAAGATATCCGAAATTCATACAGTGATGCCAGACATTCAGGTAGTGGCTTTTAGCAATATCACTAATTTCAACTCTCCCTTTTTCATCAGGACTGCCTTTAAAGCACAATCCCCCTATTATTCTATTTTCTTTTTTTAATACTATTTCCCAACCGGTAAACCAAAGATAATCTTTCTTATTTTCTAAAACTATCTTAAGAGAAGCCCTCATAGCTTTCTTCACTGGTTCTTCCAGCTCTGTATCAGTAATTTTCACTCCCAAATTCTTCTCCATCTTCCGACGGTCTTCGATTGACCATCTCAAATTCTGAGCATCAAGGAGAATCAATTTCAACTTTTCAGTTTCCAGAATAACATCTTATTTCTTTTTTTCTCCTTGATTTTTAGCCTTTAAAGATGTAGATAAAAAAATAGAAAGCCATTACTAAGGACAAAGATAGTTTGATAAAAACCGCCGTCATACTTCCGATAAAAGTAACCAGGCCAGCTTTCAGGGCCATTGAATTTTCTTTTCCGGCAATAAGCTCTCCTACAATTGCACCAATAAATATCCCTAAAATCATTCCAAAGGGAGGAAAGAAGATTATGCCGGCCATCATCCCTAATATTGCTCCCCAGATTCCGTATTTACTAGTACCATACTTTTTAGCTCCCAGTAGAGGGAGAAAATAATCTCCTAAGGAGACTATAATGGTTAAGACAGCAAACCAGACCAAGAAACTTTTACTAAAAACAGGTTCTTCTTTGGCAAGTTGGAGCAATATAAGGGCAGCATAACTAACAGGAGGTCCGGGAATTGCGGGAAAAATGCAGCCAATTACCCCTATAACAGTACAAATTATTCCTAATAAAATTAAACCATACTCCATAAGTCTCGGCATTCTCCTTATTTAGATATAGAACTAATATTAAAAATAAACTAAATAAAATCTTGATGGATCGCTGACTTGTCAGTATTATTTGACTATATGATATGCTATAATTCTAACATAAACACAATTTATTAAAAAAGTTTTTTTATCAACGGATTAACTATAAAATAAAGATGGGCAAATATCATCAAATGAATAATCTAAAAAAAGAAAGATATTCTTTAAAAACTCAAAGTTTAGGTGAGGAAATCGCCAATAGTATTACTCACGGTATCGGAGCAGGTTTAAGTATTGCCGCCCTGGTAATTTTAGTAGTTCTTGCCAGCAGACGCGGTGATGCTTGGCGCATTGTGAGTTTCAGTATATATGGAGCTACGCTTATTTTACTTTATCTCTCTTCCACCCTTTATCATAGCTTTGTAAACCCAAAAATAAAAAATATTTTTAGAATTCTGGACCATTCAACAATCTATCTTCTTATTGCAGGAAGCTACACCCCGGTTACCCTTACCTTTATGCGAGGAGCCTGGGGTTGGACTCTCTTCGGTATCATTTGGGGTATAGCTATAGGAGGTATCACCGTAACCATACTTCTTCTGGATAAGCTCAAAGCCTTATTGGTCTTATCTTATGTTGCTATGGGATTAGTTATTATCATTGCCTTCAAACCAATGATACAGATGGTTCCCAAAGGAATGATTATCTGGCTTTTTATCGGAGGAGCTTGTTATATTTTAGGAATAGTATTTTATTTATGGAAAAGATTGCCTTATCACCACCCCATCTGGCATCTATTTGTCCTGGGTGGAAGCATTTCTCATTTTTTAGGTATATTGTTTTATCTTACTTAAAAAATTCTACTAGAAAATAGATACTGTGTTAAAAGTCAACCCACAAACTCTCCCTTAGACACTGTATTTTATTGTAAATATCTTAAAGAATCTAGGCAGCAACATATTCTGTCTTGTCTCTATACATTGCATGAGCTATTAAAAGTATCTTTCTCATAGAAGCAATTAGAGCTAATTTCTTAGGTTTATGATTAGTTAATAATCTTTGATAAAGTAATCGTATTTTCTGATTATGAACAGTAGCACAAATGGTAGGCAAAAAGAGTATTTTACGGTATATTCCTTTACCATTTTTACTGATCTTGACTTTATACTTTACCGAGGTTCCAGATTCTCTTCTTACCGGATCAAGTCCGGTAAGAGCAGTTATCTGTACCCGGTTTGTACCTTGATAAGTTTTAAATAGAGTAAGTAGGGCGATAGCCGCCTTCTCCCCTATACCGGGGATAGTAAGCAGCCTTTGATAATCTTCTTCTAAATTCTGGTTTTGCTTAAGGTATTCTTTGATATCATTAAAGATTTTATCTTCTAACTTTTTAGCTCTTTTTTGTTCTTTTTTCATCAGGGTAATAAGCCTTTTATCTCGCAGACCCTCCAAGTGATGGGATAAAGAGATTCTCTGTTTTAGGGCAAACTCATAGCTTACCAGATAACTGGCTAGAGTCTTAGCCTGTTGGTCTATTTTAGGTACCTTGATATCTTTTGCCTCAATAAGCTTATGGAATTGATAGAGAATTCGAGCATCAATTTTATCGGTCTTTGGGCGTATACCCAGTGCCCGGGCAAAATTATGACTTTGCTTAGGATTTACGATATAAGCCTTTATACTGTTTTCGGCACAGAATTCTTTTAAGTATAGTGAGTATATCCCGGTTGGTTCAAAGATGATGGCTATCTCAGAAAATCGGTATTTCTTTTTCAGGTATTTTTTAAAAGATTTTAAACCTTCTTTGTTTATAAAATTTAAATCCTTACCATCAAATACCGATAGGTCTTTCTTTGATACGTCAATTCCGATATAATACATTATGAAACCTCCTAATGGTTTTTAGGAGAGTTTGCCTGGTCGCCCTTCTGTAACTTTACCTTGTGGCAATGCAAGCTGAAATATTTTTATATTTCGCTTCTGATACTGTCCAAGATTGTAGAAGGGCGGCCAATCTATTATTACGAGCTAATCATCAAAATAATGATTGCTCCAGGGACACAACGGCCTTAACCAACTACAAACTCATCCAGTATAATATTAACACCTTTTCTTGATAAATAATAAGTTACTATTAATATACAAGGGACACATCCCATTTTTTTAGAAGAAAAAATGGGATGTGTCCCTATTTTCTGATGTGTCCCTATTTTCTAGTACACTTATCTACATCTTTTACAGTAAATCTCATAGCTTCCTCCTAGTTCGAAAATGGAGATAGTTCTATTTTATATTATAATCTAAATACTATTATAAACATAACTATTGATAATCCTGCACCAGCATAAAAAGCTCCACCTATTCCCCAGATACTTATAACCATTCCCATTAAAAGTGGTCCTAGGGTCTGACCTACTCGAAAAGTCATTCCACTTACCGACATAAAGGTAGCCCGGTATTTCAGGGGGGCTGCCTCTGCGAAGAGAGCCTGAATAACAGGAATATTCATACCATGTGCAATTCCAAAGATAATTATAGGGATAAAAAATAGCCAGGGTTGAGATATAAGAGGAATAATAGATAAAGCCAGAGCATAGAGAATAAAAGATATTTTCAGAATAATTTTTTTTGAAAAGAGCTTGATAATTTTACCCAGTTGGGAAGAGGTAACGGCAGCGATAAGAGATACACCAGCCATAATCAAGCCGATAATAAGAGAAGATAAGCCAAATGAATTTCCCAGTAAAAGTGGAAAACAGGTCATATATGAACCAAAAAGCATAACAAAGATAATAATACCAATAACTAACAGTCTGACAACCTGGCGATTTCTTAATTTTTTCCAGACAATATTCAGATGTTCTCTAATATGCACTTCATTTTCAGGTTCCGGAGTTTTTAGATTGAATAATACCAAAAATCCTATTGGAACAGCTATTACGGGTAAGATAAAAGGATAATGCCAGCCCATCATCGCCAGAGCTCCACCAATAGCCGGATAACTAGCTGAGCCTATACTTCGAATACTGGAATTGTAGCCCATTGCGGCTATAAGTTCTTTTCTGGAATAAAGATCTCCGATAATAGTAACAGTTAAAGAGCCCAGGGGAGCTGCTCCTATCCCCTGAATTAAACGCAATATCAGCAATAGCTTAAAATCACGTGCAAAAAAACACAATCCTCCAGCAATACCAAATAGCATCAGAGAGGGAAAGATTATCTTCTTTCTGCCCCATCGGTCGGCAACCACCCCTAAAAAGGGGGTTAACAGAATGCCGGGAAAAGAAAAAACAGCAATTAAAAACCCGACATCCTTAGCTGATATATTTAACTCCTTAACTATTTTGGGAAAGGCAGGAGTAATAATGGATACTCCCATAATATAAGTCAGGGTTATCCCGAAAATAATCTGCAGATTAGTATCCAGATAGATTTTTCTTTTATCTTTTCTTTTTTCTTCTTCACCAGATTTCATCAATAGCGAATTTTCCTATTTCTTTTTTAGTTTGAAAAATGGGGACGGTTCTATTTTTTTCAAATTTATTTAGTTTCTTAATAAAAAATAGAACCGTCCCCTTTTTCACCTTTTTCACCTTTTTCAATTTTTCTACAAATTGCCATTTTCATCTAATTTTATTACCCAGACATCTGCATTGCCTGCACCTTTTGATTTCGTCCAACCGACAACAGCATAACCTTCATCTTCGGTTTGAATAATAGAGTGTGCCTCATCATTTTCACTTCCCCCAAAGGTCTTATCCCAAATCAGGTTTCCTCTTTTATCAAGTTTTACTATCCAAATATCAGTCTTGCCTGCACCCATCGATTTTGTCCAACCGGCTACTATATAATTCCCATTTTTATTCTGAATAATAGAGTTTGCCCAATCTTCACTCGTCCCACCAAAAGTCCTGTCCCAAACTTTATTACCGTCTTTATCCAATTTTATTACCCAAAAATCCCTATCTCCTGTATCTTCTAATACCGTAAACCCGGTAACAGCATAACCTTCATCATCAGTCTGAATAATAGAGTGTGCCTCATCATTATCACTTCCCCCAAAGGTTTTTTCCCATACCAGGTCTCCTCTTTTGTTAAGTTTTGCTACGCGGACATCTCCCCTTCCCGCTCCCTTTGACCATACACATCCGGTAGTAATAAAATTCCCATCTTTGGTCTGGATAATAGAATATATTTCATCCCAATTTGTTCCTCCAAAGTAATTATCCCATTCCATATCTCCTTTAGCGTTAAGCTTTATTACCCAGCAATTTTCTTCTCCCCAGAGCTTTTTTCCGGTACTTGCGGCAATTGCATAACCTCCGTCTTTAGTCTGAATAATAGAATGTGCTACATCATTTTTATCTCCATCAAAAGTCTTCTCCCATTCTTTATTCCCATTCTCACCAAGTTTTATTATCCAGATATCCTGTTTTCCAGAGTAAATTGTACAGATAAACCCGGCAACTGCATATCCTCCATCCTTGGTTTGGATAATAGAGTTCGCTATATCAGGCTCGTTATCACCAAAAACCTCATCCCATTCCATGTTTCCATTCTTATCAAGTTTTATTATCCAGATATCCTGTCTTTTCTCTTCGGTTAATTCTATATATCCAAGTTTTGCTCTCCAGGTATCCTTCCTTTTCTCTCTATCCAATATTTTATATCCGGCAATTGCATATCCTCCCTCTTCAGTTTGGATAATAGAAAACCCCATGTCCTCACTACTTCCTCCAAAGGTCTTATCCCAGGTAATTGCATTCCCCTTATTTTCACCTGATGCGTAATCAATAGCTAAAAAAGAAATTAGTATCAAGCACAATAACAATTTAATAATTACAGATTTTCTCATAATTTATATCTCCTTTATAATACAAATTTTATAAAGCCATATTTAATTTCCCCTCGAATTACCTTTTTTTATTCAAGAAATTGTGGAAGCTATATTTTATTTAATAAACAATAAATTATGTTCGAGCCAGGTGAATAGGTTTACCGGTTATCCCTTCTGCCGCTTCGGCGATAGTCTCTGCCAGGGTAGGATGAGCGTGGATAGTATTAATAATTTCTTCGGCAGTAGCCTCCATAGATAAAGCCAGGGTCCCTTCGGCAATCAGGTCGCTGGCGTGAGCTCCCAAGATGTGCATACCCAAAAGTTCGAGAGTATCACCATCGGCAATTATCTTTACCATTCCTTCAGTCTCTCCCATACCAAGGGCTTTACCATTGGCCATAAAGGGGAATTTGGAGACTTTAATATTATCATTTTCTTTTCTGGCTTCCTCTTCGGTTAGCTCTACACTGGCTACCTCAGGCATAAAAAAACGCAAAGGGGAATTATTTTATAATTATAAACGCATAAAATCTATACTATTTTTTCAATCCTTGCAGCACAAACTTTATATTCTGGTATTTTTGCAATAGGGTCTAAGGCGGCATTAGTAAGGACGTTAGCAGCCGCTTCTTTAAAATGAAAAGGAATAAAAATCAATCCTTCGCTAACTTTGTGCGTAATTTTAGCCTTAATTCCTATTTCTCCCCTTCGAGTTGCCACTTTTATCATTTCATTATTATTTATTTGCAGTTTTTCTGCATCTACTTTAGATATTTCCACATATCCTTCCGGTACCCGTTCATTTAAAGTCTTTGACCTTCTACTCATAGTCCCAGTATGAAAATGCCATAATGTCCTCCCGGTTGAAAGGATAAAAGGATATTCTTTACTGGGGAGTTCAGCTGGTTCTTTAAAAGATATTGGATGGAAATATCCTTTACCCCGGGGAAATTTACCATCCTGATGCAGATAAATCGTTCCCGAATGAGAAATATCAGGACATGGCCATTGTAATCCTGCCTTATTTTTTTGCAAACGTTCCCAAGTAATCCCGCCATAAATAGGTGTAGTACGATTAATCTCATCTAATATTTCACTAGCATCTTGATAGTTTAATCCAGAATAGCCCATTTCCCGAGCTAAAAGAGCAATAATTTGCCAATCTGGTTTACTATTGCCTACTGGTTCAATGGCTCTTCGCACCATCTGTACTCTTCTTTCTGTGCTGGTAAAAGTGCCTTCTTTTTCCGCAAAAGAAGCAGCCGGTAAAACCACTTCAGCTAATTCGGCGGTGGGGGTCATAAAAATATCTTGGACGATTAAAAATGTTTTTTGCAAAGCTGATCGAACATGATTGCTGTCTGGATCGCTCACTACAGGATTTTCTCCCATGACATAAAGTGCTTTTAGATCTCCTTGATAAGCAGCATCGGTCATCTCCACTACAGTTAATCCAATTCGATCATCCATTTCCTCTGCTTCAATCTTCCATTCCCGGGCGAACTTTTTTTGAATTTCCTTATCAGTTACTGATTGGTACCCTGAAAAAACATTAGACAAAGCACCCATGTCACAGGCACCCTGAACATTATTTTGACCACGCAAAGGATTAACCCCAGTTGCCCATTTACCCACATTACCGCAGAGCATCTGCAAATTTGCCGTACTCTTTACATTATCAACTCCGGTAGTATGTTGGGTAATTCCCATAGAATAAATCAAATACGTCGTATCGGCCCGACCAATGATTCGAGCTGCTTGGATAATTGTTTTTCGAGAAACACCAGTAATGTTAGATGTTTTTTCGAGTGTCATTTTTTGAATTTCTTCTTTAAAAGCATTAAAATTTTCACAATATTGCTGTATAAATTTCTCGTCATAAAGTTTTTCCTGAATAATTACATTCATAATTCCATTCAATAATGCTACATCGGTACCAGGACGATGTTTTATAGCAATTCCCTGGTTATCTTCGGCTAATTCAGATAAAGGGATGGTACGGGGGTCAGCAACAATTAGTTTTGCTCCTTTTCTCAATGCCTCTAATATCCTGGCTCCAATTAAAGGATGCTGCTCATTTGTATTTGATCCAATAACGAAAACAACTTGGGCATCGGAAATTTCATCAATAGAGTTTGTCATGGCACCCGATCCAAAAGCTGCTCCTAAGCCAACTACTGTAGCTGAGTGGCATAAACGGGCACAATGGTCAATATTATTAGTTTTTAAAACAGCTCGAGCAAATTTTTGCATTACATAATTTTCTTCATTTGTACATTTTGCTGAACTTAAACATCCAATGACTCTTTTATTTCCGATATTTTCATTAATAATATGCTTAAAACGCACAGCTATATAATTTATCGCTTTTTCCCAGCTTACTTTTTCCCAATCACCATTCTCCTTTTTTATCAGAGGGTCAGTTAAGCGATCAGGATGATGAATAAACTCATGAACATTCCACCCTTTAATACATAATTTGCCTTTTCCTGGATTAAATTCAGGAGGCATAACAGGTTTTGTATCCACTACTTTTCCATCTTTGGTTTTTAACCATAATTGACAACCGGTTCCACAATATACACAAGTTGTTTTTATCTTTTCCATGACATCCTCCTACCTTTTTATTTTAATTGGTATTTTTACTCGATGAAGATTATAGCCAATGTCTTCAAAAGAACGACCCATAGCCAAAGCTAATAGCTCAACCCCATACAATACTGGAATCGGTTTTTCTTTCAACTGAGGATATTCTCTGGAAGCAATTAATTGGCCAGAATCAAATTGATTGAAGCAAGATGGACAGGCAGTACTAATCAGTTGAGCTCCAGAAAGTTGCATATCAATCAATTTGGTTTTAACACAGCGATTAGAAGCTTCTTTATCTCCGGCTAAAGCTAAAGAAACTCCACAACAATCCGCTTTAGTCAGATAATCTACAGGAGTAGCCCCTAAGGCTTCAATATATTGATCATAAAATTCTGGATCTACCGGGTTATCAAACTGTAAAATTTCATTAGGCATTAGAAGATGGCATCCGGGATGACCGGCAACCTTAAGACCAGTTAAGGGTGTTTTGACCATTTTTTTTAAAAGGTCTAATCCAATGTCTTCTTTCAATACTTGTAAAAAATGTCTTATCTTTATGATACCCTTAAATTCCCTGCCAATATTTTTTAATGCTTCATTTACTGTTTTTTTTAGTGCGGGATTGTTTTTTAGTTTATGATTTACAATGGCTAATGTATTTTCACAACCATTACATAAAGTCATAATATTTAACTTTTTTTCTTCAGCAATCGTAATATTTCGAGCAGCTGTAGATATCCAAAAATATTGATTAACCCCCTTAAGCCGTATCGGATCAGGACAACAGGTAAATTCATCAGATTCAATTAAATTAATACCAATTTCCGGTAACACTTCTAAAGCTAATTTCTCTACATTCGGTAAACTGGCTGGAATGGTACATCCTTTAAAAAATAAATAGCTAAACATCATTAATTAACCTCTTTTCTTTCTAAACCAGTTTTTTCAGCTAATACATTTAATTCTTTAACCGCTTTTTCATTTTTCTTTACTTCTTTCAACCCAGCTCTTTTTCGGATCATATTAGCAAATTTTATACTATAAACGGTACTTTCTTGTAAAAGCTGTTCTACTAAACGGTAGACAATTGAGGGAGCCAAGCCTTCTTGATAAGATTTTTCTTTTAAATTGGTAAATACTTCAGTAGGATTAGCATCCTGGGGACAAGTAATAACACATTTTTCACAAGCACAACACATCCAAACATCATTTAATGCTTCCGGTTTTTCTGTTTCAAAAAGTTGGGTTATAAAAGAATCTTCTAAGTTATATTTTTTTACATATTGAGTAATTGGACAAAATTTAGAACAAGTAGAACATTTAAAGCAAACCTCAATTGCTTTGTTTTTTTTCGTAATTTCGTTCTTTTCGTATTTTACCCGTAAAACTTTCATTTTTTTCCTCCTGATTGAAAAAAGTTTCTATTTTAAACTAATAAATATAAAAAAGTTCTAAATTCAGTTAAAGGCAGACTAGAAGTTGTCTAATCTGCCTTTAACTTCCATTTATAAATAATCTAGAAAACTCTAATAAGTTTCTTTTCTTTTCGGTATTTTCCTTTTTTTTCTTATCATTAAATATTTTCCAATAAAATTGCTTTAATATTCTATTTCCTCCATCTCTATATAGAGAGAGGCAATCTCGCCGGCATATACCCAAATATCTTCTACCCAGGTTCTATACCCATCCTTAATTAGAGTAATCTCGTATGTTCTTTCTCTAAATTCCTCTAAGATTTTTGGTTTTGAAGATGAGGTCGTCGTCTTATAAGTTCCGTTTACAAATATTTTTGCTCCGCTTACATTACAGTAAACAGCAATAGAACCATCATAGTTGATTTCTGGAACTAAGAAAGCAGAGACCCTACGAGTTTGGTTGGCAACAATCATTATGGTACTAATCCAATCCTGATAACCATCTTTTGTGATTAATAATTCATGGTAACCTTTTCCAACACTCTTTATTTCCACTGATTTATTAGCAGAAGTTCTTTTTTTATAGATTCCGTCTAAATAGATTCTAGCATTACTTTGATTGGAATAAACAGAGATTGTACCATATGCAGGAAAGGGAACTAAATCAGCAGAAACCGTAGTAGTCCGGGAAGCTGATACTGAGACATAACTACTCCAATCCTGGTAACCTGCCATTACCATCTTAATCCGATGCTGACCTGCAGTACCCCTGGCTCTTATACCCATCTGACGCGGCCGACCAAGGCGTAAGCGTCACGCGCGTTGGAC
>NCRO01000239.1 GCA_002849045.2 Candidatus Sediminicultor secundus | reverse complement strand
TTGAGGCTTTAGGTATTATTATAGATAGACGTCTTAAAGGAAGACCTGGTAAAATGGATAGCTAAACCATAGAAAAATAGGATGTGTTGTTCCCATTTTTAATCATTTTAATAAAATACCGGGGGAGAGAGGAAAAGAGGCCATCTACAATCGATTTTAAGGCGTTTGTTTTTTTCTTTGTTTATGTTTATGCCTTCTTTTTAACTGTAATTTTTATTAATAAGGGTGAGTTAATGGAGTGAGAGAAGTAGCCTCTTTGTTGATTAGGAAAAAACTCATTTAAGCCTGGTCTATTTCAATAATTTTCCTAATGATTATTATATTCTAGGTGGGGGATTATATCAAAATGGTGAAAACCACCATTTCATATAACGTTCTGGGGATATGCGAAGTTGTGCTGAAAGCACAATTTGGGTGAGCGTAGCAAACCGCAAATCCTCTGTTAGACGATAGTGCGAACGAAGAGCATGATTAATCACTTTCCTCCTGATTTCGGTATTCCTACCCATCTTGGGGTTTTATTCATATATTCACGATAAGAGTCGCCGTATTTCTCAAGCAAGAAGCGTTCTTCGGGCTTTACGAAAAAAGGCGGCAATATTATAAATGCAATCGAACACAATAAAAATATCCATGAAGCCGAAGCTATACCCACACCTATGAACACCAAAAACGGAGTGAGATACATAGGATGTCTTGAGTAACGATATATTCCTTTGGTGATGGGTTCATCGGGTGGGGTAGTAACCCAATTCACCATAATTATCGTGTATAGGATTAATCCTAATAGACAAATAGGAAGACCTATATAGAACCAAGTTGTCCCCAGTTTTAATGGCAGGAAAACAGAGTATATACAGGCGAGAAAATAAATGACATGCCAAAATAGAAGTGTTCTCTTCTCAGTCTTGTTATGCCAGTCAATAAATTGGCTTTCTCGCACTCCACTAGGTTGCTCCCTAATTTCGTCCCTCGAAGTACCCTTATTAATCATCATCATCAAAGGAGTAAGTAATAACAGATAAAGCATGAAAATCCAGGCGTTCCAGACACCTATTTCAAAAGCTGGTATAAGCGACATGATTTCCCTCCTTTTATTGCCCCGAAGTGAGCATTTCGGCTAACTTAAAATAATCGAACTACTTCTTTTATGCTCCTAAATTGGCATGTTTTGCGAACTATTTCGTTTGTACACGACTCTAGGTGAAGTTTCGAAAGTTAATCACTAATTTTCCTCGTGGTATATCTTTATAGATTCTTATGCTTATCATAAACTTATTTTATTAATTCTACAAATAAT
>NCRO01000238.1 GCA_002849045.2 Candidatus Sediminicultor secundus | reverse complement strand
ATAACATCAAAGGGAGAACTGCTGCCCCCACCACCACCGCCCATCATGCCAAAACAAAGCAAAAAAAGCAAAATGTGCATATTACAATAACTTTTAAAGTACATTTTTGAGAACCTCATTTAGATTATGCGCCAGGCGTATGCCTGTTTCTAAGAGTTTACCTCTTTTATCTAACTGTAATTGACCTGCTAAGTCTCGTCCTATTAACGCACGCATTAGCCAGTTTGTGTTGATTTCAAAGTATATACGCTCATTTGATAAATGAAACCACCGATGACTTCCCACTATGAAGAACGAAGTCTTTGGTAAGAACCAACTGTCAGCGATTTCCACTTCGTTCAACATAATATCCCTATTCCGTTTAGAGTACATCTGGTTGGTTGAGATCAAAACCGATGGCGCACTACGAATAGGAGTGAGGAATTCTATGGGAATATTTTCACCAAGCCGAAACCAGACGAACTGGCTCTCAGTCCAGGTTGCATGTATTTGCTGGCGCTTGGTACTAATAAACTGATAGAGCTTGCTGTCATCATCGTAAACTGAAAAGTGCCCGGGGAACCAATAATCTATGCCGTGTTTCTTGTATTCCATTTGTGGACCTTTCTCCCATAGCATCTCTTGATAGTCATCGGGGGCACAAGTGTGCAAGATCAGCTTCCTGTCAGGCGGCAGACCGAGATAGTCCTTTAGGTCATTTGATTTAAATTGCCCTTTCCTGTTAGCAACTTTATGGATGGGAACAGCCCATGCATCAATCTGCGTAAATTGCTCGGGGATTTTGAAGTCTTTAATCTGGGGATAGATCACAGGAATCAATCGGCACTGAATATGAAGTTGGGCAGGAGAATAGTCTGCTACAGGGTATTCAAAAATCTTTTTAAAATGGTCGCGCCATGAGCGCCACGACACTACCGTATAACCACAGCAGCCAGGTATACGTGCGCGTCTCCCACCACTGCAATTGTAACAATTGTAGTTACAGACCCGCTTTAAGCACCGCTGTTGATAGTCGATGTTACAACCTGAGCACTGTCCGCCGTTGTGAGCCCACCAGAAACATTCCGCACAGAGTGTTTCTCCAGGACACTCTCTGAGCTTAGGGTTTACTGCGGCAAGATCACGTTTACGGCCATCATTTGCCTCTATCACTTCCATTGCATCCACCCGAACTAGGAATTCGCCTAATCCACTGCTCTCAGCCGGAGGAAAGCACCTATTCCAGTGAATGTCAAAGGAATCAGGTTCTTTGTTTGCGTCTCAAATCTTGTACCTGGAAAGACTCCAGCTTCCAAGCTTTATAGTATATTTAAAATAAAAACTAACCTCACTTCCACATTTTTAGGAAAGAATCCTTTATCCACAGAGGTTTGCTAATTCATTTAGTAACTATTTGGGATTTGCTATGTAAAATAACCGAAATAGTTCGTTTATGCTCCCAAATTGGCATGTTTTGCGAACTATTTCGTTTATGCACGACTCTAGGTGAAGTTTTGAAAATTAAGCACTAATTTTCCTTGTGGTATATCTTTATAGATTCTTATGTTTATCATAAACTAATTTTATTAATTCTAC
>NCRO01000237.1 GCA_002849045.2 Candidatus Sediminicultor secundus | reverse complement strand
TAAAAATATTAAAAATAAGCGAAACTCTCGCCCGGAAAATAATTGCATTAAGAGATGACAAGGGGGGATTCAAAGAACCTAAAGGCCTCCTCCAACTACCCGAAATAACCAACCTCGAGTGGGAGGAATGGAAAGATGGGGGGATAACCATTAGAGTAAAATGATGGGGAGAACCGTTGCCTATCAAAAGCCTATTCAATCTATAAAACTAAAAGGAGGAAAAAATCTTATGAAAAAAAGAGAACGTCGTTGTGGAAAAGAACAAAGATCAGGAGTAGATCGAAGGAAGTTTAATGATCCGAATTATAAAGAACCTGAAAGCAGAAGTGGTCGAGATAAGAGATTTAGAAAGGATAGAAGAAAATCCCAACAAAAATCATAAGAAGGCTAAACATTGACTTTTATTTGAAGAAGAAAATATAATATAAAAGGACGGTCCTTATTTTCAAATAAAATTCTGGATCTTAAAATAAAATAGGGACATCCCATTTTCTTAGGCAATTAATTTCTTAAATTTAGAATTAGAGGGTCAGGTCTTGCAATATAACAAAGGAGATAGAGGAATATACTGGTGTACATTATATTGTAGTGA
This sequence comes from Candidatus Sediminicultor secundus, assembly GCA_002849045.2. Next base: position 1,029 of record NCRO01000237.1, on the reverse strand, counting down.
GCAGAGCGATTAAAAGAGCCGAAGGGGAAGATAAAATATGATATTACAACACCCTTATTATAAAAAATAAATACTATAAGTATGGGAAAAAAGATGGATAAAAAAGAGCGTGATATTAAAATAACTAATCTTAAGTGTAGAGAAATACAGGCACCGATTGTTTCATCATTAATAAAAGCGTTTGTTGATAAAATAGGTTACGATAATGCAATGGAAATAGTCAAGCAGGTTGTCAGGGAAGATGCAATTTTATCAGGGAGAACATTAGGAGGAATAGAGGATCGATGAAAACAGTTGTTGTCTATAAATCAATATCAGGTTTTACTAAAAAATATGCTGAATGGATTGTACAAGAATTAAGAGCCGACTTATTAAGGCTAGAAAAAATAGATATTAGTACATTACTTAAATATGATATTATCATTTACGGCGGAAGCTTACATGCGGTTGGAATAAGTGGAGTAAATATTATAAAAAATAACCTCAACAAATTAAGAGATAAGAATATTATCATCTTTACAACTGGAGCATCACTGCCAAAAGAAAGTATCGTATCCGAAGTAAAGGATAGTAATTTTTCAGTAGAGGAACAAAAACAAATACAATTTTATTATTTTCGTGGAGGGTTTGATTTTAATAAATTGAACTTTACAAATAAAATATTAATGACTTTATTGAAGTGGAAAATAAAATTAAAACGGCATAAAACACCAGATGAAAAAGGAATGTTGGCAGCGTACTCCAAACCAATGGACTTTACTAAGAAAGAAAATATAAAAGAGTTGTTGGAATATGTTCGTTCACTAAGATTAGAAATAGTGCACGACTTCATTGAGACAACAAGAGGCAACAAAAATAGATAGGGAATGTGTGCCAGCTCAATAATTCGGTAAATTTTAGCGCAAAACCTATAGGCTCTGAGGAATTTCTTAACCATATGATTGAGGCTTTAGGTATTATTATAGATAGACGTCCTAAAGGAAGAATTAAACCATAGAAAAAATAGGATGTGTTGTCCCATTTTAATTA
>NCRO01000236.1 GCA_002849045.2 Candidatus Sediminicultor secundus | reverse complement strand
AGATGTGTATAAGAGCCGGACTTGGGAGACCCCATAAGCTCCTTATCAAAAGGTAAGTCTACCCGATGAAAAGAGAGGGTGACTGATGGCTTATAGGGAGTCGGATCAGCTCATAGTACTCTATCAAATAGAGGAAGGGGCTGACAGAATACTTAGCCTGCAAAGGAAACATTTGCCGGGCAAGTAGGACTTTAAGGAACAAATGCAAACCTCCCTGCAGGGAATAGCAAAGATGGCAATACTAATTTGTCTTTTACGGAAGCGAGTATCTCTGAAGAGCCCAGTGCGGTAGTTCCGCACGCTGGGATCTGTGCGGGGGCAGTCAGGTAACTGGCTGTCCTACCGTGACCACCTACGGGATCAGAGGAGTTTCTTAACCAGATGGTTGAGACTTTAGGCATTACTATAGATAGACATCCTAAAGGAAGACCTCGTAAAAGAGAAATCTAAACTATAAAAAAAATAGGATGTGTCTCTGTTTAAATAATCAAGGTTTACAAAAAGTCCTGAGCATGGTTTACAAAGAATGATTTAGGGGTTTACAAAGAACTATAAATAGTTTATAATTAATTTATGAATAAAAGCAGCGCTATAAAAAAATTTATCCTCGATAATGTAGAAAACCATCCAGGGGACATTGCAATAGTTTTGGCCAAGAAATTTGGATTTTCAAGGCAGAGAGCTCATCGATGCCTAATAAGAGAAGTAGAAAATGGAAATATCATCAAGACGGGGCGCACGAGGTGGACCCATTACTTTCTTGCTGATGGAAAATACATTAAATTCATCGAAAAAATAAAACCTGGTATAGCAGAAGACAGAGTTTGGTTAAAATATATTAAACCAATGATTTTATCCTACCCGGAAAATATTTATAGAATTTGCGCCTATGGCTTTACCGAGATTTTTAATAATGCCATCGATCATTCAAAAGGAACCACAATTATCACAGAAATAAAAATTAGCAATAATAGTTTAAATATTATAATCATGGATAACGGAATCGGGATATTTAAAAAAATTCAAAAGGCTTTACATTTAGATTCTATCAAGGAATCCATCCTTCATCTATCAAAAGGTAAATTCACAACTGATCCAAAAAACCATACAGGAGAGGGAATATTCTTTACATCCAGGATGTTTGATAGCTTCTCAATCCTTTCAAGTGATATATTCTATACATTTCAAGACGAGGACTGGTTTCTTTCGCCAGAAGAAAATGAGAATTTCAAACAAGGCACGCTCATTAAAATGGTTATCTCGCTCGATTCAAAAAAGACACCAAAAGATGTGTTCGATCAATACGCCGACCAAGAGATTGGATTTGGAAAAACAATCGTAGCAGTCGCGTTAAGCGGGGATCCGAATGATCCTCACGTATCAAGGTCACAAGCAAAACGATTATTAATGGGTCTTGAAAAATTTAATACAATCATTCTAGATTTCAAAGGAGTCGTATCTGTAGGACAAGCTTTCGTAGATGAAGTATTCCGTGTTTTCAAAAATGAATATCCAAATATCACTATCCATCATGTGGGTGCAAACGATGAAGTTGATTCCATGATTAAGAGAGGACTTTTGAAATAAATACGGACACATCCCATTTTCTTAGACAATTAATATTTTTGTTTTTAAATTAAATAGATAAGGAAGGTATACCAGCTCAATAATTCGGTAACTCTTAGCGGAAAACCTATAGGATCTGAGGAGTTTTTTAACCAGATGGTTGAGGCCTTAGGTATTACTATACATAGACGCCCTAAAGGAAGATCTCGTAAAAGGGAAAGTTAAACCATAGAAAAAATAGGATGTTCCTATTTTCCATTATTTTTCATAAAAATACAGTCCCTAAATATTTTTATGAAAATATTCTTTAAAAAAATTTATGCAAAGTCATGATATTTAATAGAGTAAAGTATTGTCTAAGGATATTATGAGGTATTATAATTAAAAAATTATAATCCAAATAAGATTTGGAGGTTAAAACATGAGCAGTGATTTTATAGGATATGTGGAGGGCTATATTTGTACTACCGATGTGGATTCTCATGGTAATAGAATTACTCCAGAAGCTATTATTAGCATTAAAGAACGAATAATAAAAAAACCAGGATTTCGCATCATATATTTACAACATGATACAAGCCAACCATGTGGTAAAATTTTAAAACTTAGGATTGATACAAAAGGTAAATGGAAAGGCTTGTGGGCAAAGACAGGAATATTTAAAGGTAGAGAAGATGTATTGAAAATGTGTGAGAATAAAGAGCTAACTGGTTTTAGTATTGCAGGTAGAATTTTAGAATATAAACCGAAAATTATTAGAAAAAAAGAATTAAAATATAGATTTCAATTAGAAATAGATCCCCAATATTGGGGAGAGATTAAAGATATATTAAATAAAGAAAATATACAAAGTGAAGTTTATTTAAGAAAAGCTTTAAATTTGCCTGCAATAATTTCAATAGTAACTAATGGTTTATCTATAATTGATACACTTTGCAAATATATAAAAAGCCATAAAAAAAATGAACAAGAGATAAATATAAAAATTGTAATTAAAGAATTAAAACTAAATTTAAATATTGTACCACCTCAAGAAATAAAGAAATATTTAAAGGAAAATCAAAAAGATATCAAATAATGTCAAATATTGGGGTCTATAATTAAAAAAAGTATTTCATAACTATAGAATAATCTGAAAGGTTAGGATAGTCAAATAACTTTCTTTATGTAAGAATAGAATATATGGCCAGAGGAACATTATTTGTTTGATAGAAAGGAGTAAAAATAATGGTGAGAAAAGAAAGAGTTACAAAGATCATCGATGGCGATACATTTGAAACTTCAAGTCGTAAGAATCCCGTGAGACTTGCTAATGTAGATGCTCCAGAAAAGGGACAGCGTGGTTCTGTTAAGGCAACAGAGGTTCTTCGTAAGATGATCGAAGGCGAAGAAGTAAAAATCGAAACTGTCGGACGCGATAAATATGGAAGAGCTATAGCCAAAGTTTATAAGGGCCGAGAATCTGTAAATAAAAAAATGAAGGAGAGATTATAAAGCTAATAGTGAATGGAGTTAAAAGAGTAAAAGTATGTTGTCACGGTGACTGTCATAGGAACGTTGTTAATACTCAGTAATCCGGTACTTTTTCTAAATTTTCATAAGGGGTTAGAGGTTGTGGCACCGTTAGCGTGAGAAGAAAAAGGTAAAGAGGGAAAATACTTAATAATACTAACTTGAAGGATTTATTTAAAAGAATCAAATATAATTTGTCGATAATAAAGATTTGACCCTCAGATACGCTCTATCTTACCAAACTTTGTTAGGTAAATTTTCCACAGTTACAGGCACAGTCTGGAGATTTCCCAAGCTGGCGAACTTGATAGTGAGAAATATTTAAAGCATCTATATTGAGAATGTTATCCAAACAAAAATCTTTGAAATTCTCTACCCTTTCTTTTATAATTTCCGCGGCAAGGAGTACCCCACTAAATGCTGAGATAAAAGAAACTGTAGGTATAAATTGGGAGGATTCTATAGTTTTGGGATAAAGACAACCGAGACATGCTTTTTCCGAAATATTATCATGCCTTGAAATTTGAATCTTTGACACTTCAGTACCTCCGCAAAGAAGAACTTTTGGCAAATCTTTCTGGATTTCCCAGCGACTTTCGTTATTATCTACACCAACCACAGTTAAATCCATTCCAAACGCCTTTCTAGGATTTTTTAACTCTTGATATTTTACAGAGAAAGCAGATTTTACACCCAAATAATTATCTGCAAACTTCCTTGCTACCTCTATCTTAGATTTTTGAAGAATGGCATCTTCTGCCATAGTAAGAAGATAGCGATTAAGGTTTGATATTTCAAGCTTTTGGGGTTCTACTAATATAAGATTTCCTTTGAGTCCAGAAATAGCACATAATGTGTATAAAGTAGCTGAATTTATAGCCCCAAGACTTATTAAATCTAGTGTATCTATAAAAATAGAAGTAGGTAATCGAGGGTTTATCATAGGGTTATTTTTAAAACCATAATCAAAAGTGGAAAAGACGATCGAACCTCCTGCAATTGTGTTGTATGGATTGCTCCCCTTAAATGTACTAAACATAGCTTTGAAAGCTTCTGCCGCACCAATACATGCAGCTGTCTGGGCTCCGATAGGATTAGGATTATTGCTTACCCAGTCAAGAGGATTCCCTTGAGTATTAACATAAGCAATCCATCCATCGGAATTAATAAAAATTGTTCTACCTAAATCTGTTTCGCAAGAGCCAATAGCGATGACTATATCATATCTTTTTTGTTTATTTCCCTTTTCCAGGCTCAGGCAAGGATTTATTTTTTTACAGAGACTTTCTAAGCAAGCTGACAGATAGTCTTTTTTAGCAAAAGGGAACTTTATAGTAGTTTTAATGTCAGACGGAAGGACAAGATCAATTGATAGGCAAAATCGTGATAGTAAATTTGCAATCATAAAAAGCATATGTTGACCATTAAATGTTTGGAGTATTTCCTTAGGTCCGGTGATAGCTACCTCTATAGATTTAAGTCTCGTAAAATATTCTAAGTCCTTTCCTGAACCTACAGAATATTTTGAAAATAAAAGAGTTCTACTGTAGAACTCTTCAACAAAGTTATCGGGTAACTTAATATTCATTAGACGTCCTCCTTTTAATGATAATAAATCTTTCTTTTATTTCATTAAATTTAAGCTCTTTCCACTTTCCAAGGCCAATATGTTCCCATGTACTACACTGTAAGAGATTCCTTAATCCACCTTTACAGAAGTCTGGTACAACTATAGAAAAAAGACCTATAATGAAGGTAACAGGAAAATTATCATCTGTGTGAGAATGAAAAGCACCACCAGGATGAGTGTGCACTTGAGAGATAATAACCTCTTTCCTCTGCTCAAGAAGAATATTTATTCTTTGTGATTCATATAGAGGAACATCAAAGCTTATTGGTGTGGAGTATTGTTGTGGATGTATACAATTTTTTATTATAGCTGTATGTTTCTCAAGTCTTATTCCAGACCACAATACCATTCCTTCGTGCCCTCGTAATCCATGTTTCCGAAGGTACTCTTCCGTCTCACGAAGAATACATTGTGGAATAAACACCGTATTCAGCCTAAATTTTCTATATAGATTTTGATTATTTTTATCCATAAAAAACCTCTTGGAAAAACGGGGGGCGGGCTCTAACAGCCCACCCTCTCCATAAACTCATCCGCCCCGATGCTGGAACAGTAGGTCCAGTACAGCCTTATCAGGAATCTCATAGTCCTTTAAAGATTTTTCGAGATCGGTTAGATCTAGGGTCCCATATCGGAGATAAGGCAAGTCATTTGCGGGTGGTTGGAGTCCGTATCTTTCCTTAAACTCCCTAAGAGTTTCATCCAACACCTTTTTTATCTTTTGATGAATGTTAAACTCTAACCCTACAGATTGCCCGCCGTGCCTTACTGTAAGGGAAATTCTATTTTTCTCCTTACCGGGATAGTTTTTCTCTACATCTTCTTTTGGCATTACTAATCACCTCCCTTTTCTGAGTTTTTATTATTAACATTAACATAATAACATCTTCTGCTTGGATTGTCAAGCAAGATATGCTCTTGCAAGCAAATATTTTGCTTGATTTTCAAAGCAACACTGTATATAATAAATATGTGAGTTGGGAGAAAGGAGGTATATTATGGGACAAACATTGGCAGAGCTGTTAAGAAAGTGCAGAAACACAAAGGGTTTAACCTTAAGAGAAGTAGAGGAAGGAACAGATATATCTAATGGATATTTAAATCAACTTGAGAAGAACAATGTAAAGTCACCATCGCCACATAAATTACATATATTAGCTAATTTTTACGAGGTCCCTTACGGGGATTTATTAACAGCAGCGGGATACATTATTCCTAAAAAAGAAAGTACGAAGGGAGAAACGGGGGGCATTGCTTTTAGTTTATTGAAGGATAAAAAAATAACACGAGAAGAAGCAGAGGAGTTAGTTAAATATCTAAGATTTCTTCGCAGCGAAAAAAGGAAATAATAAATGAGAATTTCAACCGAAAGTTCCCTTACAACTAAAAGTACCTCTGAAATAAAAAAACAAGTTAAGCTTTTATTAAAAGCTGCTGGCGTGGGCGATAAACTACCTGTTCCAAAGGAAGATATTGTTGCTTGTAGTAAGTTAGTAGAAATTGGACAGTTAGATTTATCTAAATATGAAGAAAATTGGATGGGGAAAGGATTAAATATCTTAAAAAATGCTCTTTCAAAAATCAGAGGACTTATAGATTTTAAACAAAAAGTAATATATGTGGATCCAAATATTCACCCGGCACAAAAGACATTTGTTACTTACCACGAAGTATCTCACCGCATTTTACCATGGCACGAAGGAATTTATAATCCACATGTGGATACTGATTATTCGATAGATCCAAGATTATCTACTGGGCTTGAAAGCGAAGCTAATCTTGGCGCTTCTCTAATTCAGTTTCAAATTGATAGATTTACTAAAGAACTAAAAGATTTTCCTCTTGGATTGGGAAGCGCAATTCACTTAGCACAAAGATATGAAACATCTTTACATTCAACCTTCCGGAAATATGTTGAGGATAATTACAAGTCATGTGCACTACTAGTACTTGAAGTATTGGTTGATGGGACTTCTGATAATCAAAAGATGCTTCAATTATGGTACTCTTTGCAATCATACGAATTTACACTAAATTTTGGCAAGATAGATTGGGAGAAATTATATTTCTCTGGTCATCCTATCTATGATACTGTCCTTTCAGATTCTTTAGAAAATATTAAGACAGGTGAGATAGTTTTAAAAGATTTATTGGGATTTAAGAAAAAATGTAGAATTGAAGCTTTCTATAATACATTTAATTACTTTGTGTTAATATATCC
>NCRO01000235.1 GCA_002849045.2 Candidatus Sediminicultor secundus | reverse complement strand
CCCTCTGATACAAGCGATTTTTCCGACTTTTGATAAGGTTCTCGAAAAAGAATTAATTAAATTAATTAAATCTAAAAATAATAAAAAGGTCACAATAGTACTTAATATTCTTCAAGCTTATGAGGGAGAAGATTTTTTACATAATGTTTGTAAAGAATTGATAAAAGAATATCCTAAAAATGAAGATTATCGTAAGGAAATATTTATTGTTCTCTCACAAATGGGAGGAGTATCCGGTGAGTATGGATTTGTTAAAGGACTCAAAAAGAAAAAAGAAGAAATTCAAAGCTGGAAAAAGGATAAAAACAAAGTAATTCAAGTATTTGTAAAAAGATATGAAGCTTTTCTTGATAAACGTATATTGTACGAAAAAAAACAGGCAGATGAAGTTATAGAATTAAGAAAAAGACGATTTTATAGCTAGATTAAATCTTTAAATTAAATTTAAATAAAGAGAGAGTGCATCTCATTTAAAATATGGAGTTAAAATGAAAGAATTGATTCCACAGGAAATAATCGAAAGAAGAATTTTATTAATTCGTGGGCATAAAGTTATTCTAGATAAAGAATTAGCCGTTCTCTATGGTGTCACTACGGGAAACCTGAACAAGGCAGTGAGCAGAAATTTGGATCGTTTTCCTGATGATTTTATGTTTCAATTAACTAAAGAAGAATTTAAAAACTTGATATTCCATTTTGGAACATCAAGTTGGGGTGGAACTAGAAAGATGCCCAGAGCTTTCACGGAACAGGGAGTTGCAATGCTCTCTAGTGTTTTGCATAGTAAACGTGCTATTCAAGTAAATATTCAAATTATGCGTACCTTTGTAAAGTTACGTAAAATGATTATAGCTAACAAAGAGCTTGCAAGAAAATTGGAGATCTTAGAGAAAAAATATGATGAACAGTTCAAAGCAGTATTCGATATTTTGCGAAAACTTATGGAATTACCGGAGAAACCACGTAGAAAGATAGGATTTCATAGAAAAGAAGAAAATGATAGTGTTTGATAATAAAAATTTAGTGAATAAATAGTGAATAAATAGGAAGCACATCCCATTTTCTTAGATAAATAATATTTATATTTTAAATTAGATAAATAGAGAAGGGGTGTCAGGTCAATAATTCGGCACCTTTTAGCGAAAAACTTATAGGATCTGAGGAGTTTCTTAACCGGATGGTTGAGGCTTTAGGTATTATTATAGATAGACGTTCTAAGGAAAGACCTCTTAAAATGGAAAGCTAAACCATAGAAAAAATAGGATGTGTTGTCCCATTTTAATTAAAAATATTGAGGGGGAAGAGGAAAAGTGATATTGCAAGACTTGACCCCTTAAGACCCCTTTAATAATTAGCCGAAATGGCCATTAAAGAAAAAAAGAGGTGACTATCATGAGAATGCAGAACAAGATAGTGTTTTGTCTATTAGGAATGTTCATGTTGACAATCAGCATTTCCTTTGCTCAGGAGGATGTGGAAGGAAGCAAAGACCATCCACTCATTTCGCGTTTTGCCGGTTCAACCATAGTATATTACGATGTGAAACAATTCGATGAATACATCCTTGCTCTGGGAAAAGTTGAGGTGGAACGGGATGAGGACAACAAGCGGGTTTTTAATTTGACAAAAAGCAAACAATTAGAGGGAAAGATAACACGCATTACTTACAAGGCTTCAAAGGATCGTTCAACACTCGAGGTATATCGCAACTATGAATCCGCTCTGAAAAGTGCGGGTTTTGAGATTTTATTTACAAGCAGCGGTAAAGAGATTGGACTAGACTCATATGACTGGGTGAGATACTTTTATGAATCTCTTAACCCTTTAAAAAGAAGCGCTAGAGATGGATTAATAGCAGACGAAGACAGGTATCAACGTTATCTCTCCGCAAAACTATCCTCTCCAGAAGGTGATGTTTATGTATCCCTTTATGTATCTTTGAGATATGGATATCCAAAGGTCCAACTTGATTTTATTCAGGTCAAACCTATGGAGACTGGATTGGTAACAGTAAACGCGGATGCATTGGCAAAGGATATAGCCAGGACAGGTCATGTAGCTATTTATGGTATCTACTTTGATTTTGACAAGGCAGATGTAAAGCCTGAGTCTGAGCCAGTGCTTAAAGAGATTGCTAAACTCCTTCAGCAGAATCCCAAACTTAAATTGTATGTTGTAGGTAACACGGATAATGTCGGTGATTTAAATTACAACATGAAACTTTCACAAGCTCGTGCTGGTGCTGTGGTAAGAGAGCTTGTTTCCCAATACGGTGTGGATGCAAAACGGCTTAAGGCTCATGGTGTTGGACCTTTGTCTCCCGTGGTTTCTAACAACACCGAAGAAGGTCGTGCCAAGAACCGACGAGTAGAACTGGTAGAACAATAATGTTCGAAAGGGATGCTTCGTGGGTACTTCGGCTAATAGATGGAAACTGGCTATAATATGAAGTGTCATAGGGACGGTTCTATTGACAAGGTAAAAAATAATAGAAAAATAATAGGGACAGACACCTGTTATCCAAGTTTTCACATTTGACATAAAATTATGCTAAGCAGAATAATATAAAACATAGGGTTAGTTCTTTAGTAGTTTAAAGTTGTAAAATTAAAAAACTTCAGGAGTTGGATTACAGCTCGTTAATGTGGGAAAAAAAGAATATTTAACAATTCTTGTATGCAAAATTTAGCTAGAAGAAGCAAATATAATTTGTCAGTAAGAAAGATACGATTCCGATAACTGTACGATGTAGAATTATTGGAAAT
>NCRO01000234.1 GCA_002849045.2 Candidatus Sediminicultor secundus | reverse complement strand
CACAAAATAAAAGACAAATCAAAATAACTACCATTCTTTTGCTAACTATAATTCTTATCTCCCAATTTTTTCTTATCTCCCTTGCCTTCTGGCTCGGTTTATTATTCATTTTAATTTTATATTATCATTTAGGTCTTATCCCCCCTGGAGGGAGATTATCCCCCCATATCTCTTCTCCTCCCATGGTAAGCGGTTTTTATCTATTGGACAGCTTAATAGCCGGCCAATTTAGAACTTTCTGGGATGCCCTTTACCACTTATTAGGTCCTGCCCTGGTCTTAGGATGGATCCAGACGGCTTATATATGTAGGGTTACTCGGTCCTCGATGCTCGAGGTCCTTAATGAGGAATATATAAGAACTGCTCGGGTCAAAGGATTAAAAGAAAAAAAGGTAATCTTTAAACATGCCTTCAGAAATGCCTCTATTCCGGTATTAACTATGATTGGAATATCTTTTGGCTACCTGCTGGAAGGCTCGGTGTTGACTGAGACCGTCTTCGGGTATCCCGGCCTGGGAAGATATGCAATACATTCCTTTTTATCCCTCGATTTAAATGCAGTGATAGGTTCAGTTACCTTGATTGCCATCTGCTATGCTATGAGCAATTTGATAGTGGATTTGCTTTATGCGGCTTTAGATCCCAGGATTAAATATTAAGGGGGTAAGCAATTTGGTTAGGGAAAATTTACAAAATTGGATAACCTCTTGGAATAAGAGACACTCTTCGGAGATCTCTGACATTAAAGAGACCGTTTATTTAATAAAGAGAAGCCCGCTGACTATGGTCGGCTTATCTATAATCTTAATTTTAATTATTATGTCAATCTTTGCTCCCTATATTGCCTCCCATGACCCTGTAATTATGCATCTGGACAATAGATTAGCACCCCCTTCAAAGGCCCATCTGTTGGGAACCGATGAATTAGGGAGAGACATCCTTTCCCGGATAATCCACGGGGCTGGAATAGCCCTGAAGATTGTGTTAATTGTTCTGGCTATAGATTTACCTTTGGGTATCTTACTGGGACTTACTGCCGGTTATTTTGGGGGATGGATTGATGAAATCATAATGAGGCTTGCTGATATATTTATGGCTTTTCCCCGGCTTATCCTGGCTATGGCTATTGGGACAGCCCTGGGGCCCAATCTTAGAAATACGATGATAGCCATTGCCCTGACTATGTGGCCGGTCTACGCCCGATTAGCCCGAGGAGAAACCTTAAGCATCAAAGAGAGGACTTTTATTGAAGCGGAAAAAGCCTTAGGTACTTCTAATCTTAAAATACTGGTTTTTAACATTCTACCTCTTTGTTTATCCACTTTAATTGTTCGGGCTACCCTGGATATGGGAAATATCATTCGTATTGCTGCTGGAATGAGCTTCCTGGGATTAGGCGCTCAACCTCCTACCCCGGATTGGGGTCTGATGGTAAGTACGGGGAGAAAATTTTTAATCACTCAGTGGTGGGTCCCTACCTTCCCTGGTTTTGCTATTCTATTGGCAATCTTTGGTTTCAATTTGTTGGGTGATGGGATAAGGGATATTTCTGATCCTCACCTCAGAAGGGGGCGGCAGTGATGATTAAAGACCTATTATTGGAGATAAAAGATTTACGGATTAATTTTTATACTTACCGGGGGATAGTCAAGGCCTTAAATGGAGTCAACCTGAAAATTTATCAGGGTGAGTTTTTTGGTCTGGTCGGAGAAACCGGCTGTGGAAAGAGTGTAACTGCCTCTGGAGTCCTTAATTTAGTGCAGAATCCCGGAAAGATCGAAAGAGGAGAGATAATCTTTAAGGGGAGAGACCTCTTAAAGATGAGCAAGGAAGAGATTAGGGAGAAGATTCGAGGGAAAGAGATTACTATGATAATGCAGTATCCCGTATCTGCCTTAAACCCGGTTATGAATAATGGTGATCAAATAGCTGAAAGTCTTATCGCCAACAAAAATATGAGTGAAAGGGAAGCCAAGAAGAGAGTTATTGAATTGCTAAGAGAGGTAAATATTCCTGAGCCTGAAAAGATTGTCCGTCAATATCCCCATCAATTATCTGGGGGAATGGCCCAAAGAGTGATGATTGCTATGATGTTATCCACTGAGCCCTCTTTACTTATTGCCGATGAGCCGACTACCGCCTTAGATGTTTCCATTCAGGCCCAGGTATTAAGTTTACTCAAAGATTTAATCAGTAAACATAAGGCCACAGTTTTACTTATCACCCATGATTTATCTGTTGTTGCTGAAACCTGTGATCGGGTAGGGGTAATGTATGCCGGAGATATGGTGGAAGTGGGTGAGGTAGATCAGATTATTAATAATCCTCAACATCCCTATACTAAAGGTCTTATAAATGCTATTCCATCTGATCGGAGAAATGAATTAGTGGAGATTCGGGGGAGTGTTCCCGATTTGGTGAACCCACCTTCAGGGTGCAGATTTCATCCCCGCTGTGATTATGTAAGGGATTTATGTAAAAACGAAAAACCTAAAGTCTTACAGGTAGAAAAAGATCATATGGTCGCCTGTTATTTGTATGAAAGAGAATACGAAGGAGTAGAAAGTGGAAGAACTGATTAAACTCAGAGAGATTAAGAAATACTTTCCCTGGAAGAAACACGAATATGTAAAGGCAGTTGATGGTGTTTCTCTACAGATTAATAAGAGAGACATATTTGGATTGGTGGGTGAATCTGGTTCAGGAAAGACTACTTTGGGGAGGATAATGCTTCACTTAATAGATTCTACTTCAGGAGAAATCCTCTATAAAGGGGAAGATATAACCAGGATAAAAAGATTAGAAAAAAGTATGCGCAGAAATATGCAAATAGTCTTCCAGGACCCTTATTCTTCATTACATCCCCGGAAAAAAATAAAAGATATTATTGGTAGTGGACTAAGAACCCACCATTTAGTAAAAGGCGAGAGCGAACTTATAACTAAAGTTGAGGAATTTCTAAATTTGGTAGGCATGGGAGAGGAGCACCTTTATCGTTATCCCCACGAACTTTCCGGAGGGCAGAGACAGAGGGTAGCTATCGCCCGGGCACTCATTTTAAATCCGGAATTTGTAGTCTTGGATGAACCTACTTCTTCTTTGGATGTCTCAGTCCAGGCAGAGATTTTAAATCTATTGATGAGATTAAGAGAGGAATTGAATCTTACTTATATATTTATTACTCATGACTTATATCTGGCACGGATTATTACAGAAAAGATAGCCATTATGTATCTGGGGAAGATAGCAGAATACGGAGAGACAGAAAATATCTTCGAAAATCCCTTACACCCCTATACCAAGGCATTATTTTCAGTCGTCCCCAGAACATGAACTTTCTCAGCATCTAAAGCCTTTCTAACGGCCTCGAGATCTTCAGCGTACTTCAATAGTGAGTATCCTTCGGATGGTTCAGAAGATCTTCCTGTTCCACGCTGATCATAGGTTACCACAGTAAGCTCTTCACTTTGAAGCTGTTCAAGGCTTATCATATAATCACTTGAATTGCCGGGACCACCATGGACAGCTAACAAGATATTTTCAGCTTGCGGATCGCCAGCGATTCTGACATACAAGGTAACGTCCTCTGCTGGCACCATTAATTCTTTGAATTCCTTGGTCTGCTGTGAGGTTGACGCATTACCTTCAGTCAGAGTAACAATGGCGAGCAATGCAACAACTAAGAGTGAAAGAATGAATTTCATAAATCACATCCTATTTTTTCTATGATTTAGCTTTTCCTTTTACGAGGTTTTCCCTTAAGATATCTATCTATAATAATATCTAAACCCTCAACCATCCAGTTAAGAAACTCCCCAAATCCTGTAAGTTTTCAGTTAAAAGTTACCGAATTATTGACTTGGTACACCTTCACTATTTATATTCACCTCTACCAAGTATGAGAATTTACTTCTTAATCCCTAAATGTTGATGGATAATATCAATTGCTGTGGCTATCCCATCCTCCCCACGGATGAAGTGACCTAATTCCCGGGCTTTTTTTCGGAGACCTTTATCGTTGACAGCTATCCGAAGAGCATAAGAGAGACGTTTCTCATTCAAAGCACTTCTTTTAATGGGTTTTGGAGCAACTCCAAGTTTATAAACTTGCTGTGCCCAGAAGGGTTGGTCTGCGACAAAGGGAATCACAATTGAGGGTACCCCTGCCCGTAAAGTATCTGCTAATGTACCGGCACCCCCATGATGTACTACTGCGGTCACTCGGGGAAACAACCAGTCATAAGGGATTGATTTCAAATAGTAAAAATTATTACTTCCTTCTTCCGTTTTCCTTATTCCACTCCAACCTGCCACCAGGATTCCTCTTAATCCTTCATTTTCCAGAGTATTCCGGATCAATCTTACTATTCTATCCTTTTCATTATCTATCATACTGCCGAAGGTGACACATACTGGAGGTGGCCCGGATGCCAGAAAATTTTCCAACTCCTTTGGAGGCTGCCAATTATCCCGAACCTTCTTGTACCAGTATCCTGTAACCCAAGCCTTTTCAGGCCAATCTGCTGGTTTTGGCACTACATATGAACTATAAGCAGCAAGTACCGGAATTTGTTGTTTCTCTATTCTTCGAAAGATAGGACCTTTAGGTAATCCCAGTCTTTCTTTTCGCCAGCGGTCTCTTATCGAACCGAAGGTCATCCACATTATAAATTGTAACAGATCATAGGTCAGTAGATTAAGATGGGGTCCCAGGTTTTTCAGGGTTACCGCGAAGTTGGGATATTCACTTGTCGGTAATACAGGATTTAGCAGACCAAGAAAACAGGGAAGGCCGGTCTTCTCCGCTACATCTAATACCGGTCCGCAAAGATAAGAAAAAACGCTTGCATCTGCTCCATCAAGAGCTTTAAGAATATCGTCCTGCATGGTTTGAAGCAATTCTGTAGATGCCCTTTTCATACTCTGCACAAGGGTTATGGGATTCTTACTTTTAAAAAACTTGCGGCCTTCCGGACTGGAGAGCATCTTTTTAATATCGCCTCTCAAGGGGATAAAATCCAGTCCTTGTTCTTTTACCAAATCCTTAAAGTTTTCCACTGTAGCTACCTGTACATCATGCCCTGCTTCCCTCAAACCTATTCCCAGGTTCAAAAAAGGTTGAACATCTCCCCTGGATCCTAATGTAATAATAACAATGCGCAATATATTCTCCTTCATATTGGATTTGTCTTAATTAAAATGGGACAACACATCCTATTTTTTCTATGGTTTAATTCTTCCTTTAGGACGTCTATCTATAATAATACCTAAAGCCTCAATCATATGGTTAAGAAATTCCTCAGAGCCTATAGGTTTTGCGCTAAAATTTACCGAATTATTGA
>NCRO01000233.1 GCA_002849045.2 Candidatus Sediminicultor secundus | reverse complement strand
TGTGTGTGCTCTGCCGGTCCCTGGGCTGTACACCTGGGGTGTCGTCGGCAGCGTCAGATGGGTATAAGAGACATCATTCAGGTAGTGGCTTTTAGCAATATCACTAATTCTGGTTTAAGTGAAGTAGAAGAATTATTGATTCCTGGTGAAACATTTTGTTTGCTTGGCTCATCAGGAGTTGGAAAAACTAGTTTACTAAATACTCTTCTGGCCGAAGCGCGGTTTGAGATCCAAGCTATTAGAGAAAAAGATGGAAAGGGGAGACATACTACTGCACGCCGCCAGTTAAATATATTAAAAAACGGTGCAATGCTCATAGATACACCGGGAATGCGAGAGCTGGGAAATATTGGATTAGAATCAGGCATTAATAATACATTTGATGAAATTGCAAAATTATCAAGACAATGTCGCTTTAATAACTGTTCTCATATACAAGAGGATGGATGTGCAGTTTTAGCTGCGTTAAAAGATGGTATAATTTCCCAGGAACGCTATCAAAACTATATAAAAATGAATAAAGAATCAATTTACCATGAGATGTCATATTTGGAAAAACGACGGAAAAATAAACAATTTGGGAAATTTATTAAATCAGTAAAGAAGCATATTAAAAGTAAAAAATAATACCCAGAAAGCACACAAAATAGAAATGTAGGGCACGATGCATTGTGCCCACAGGAGAAATTCTATGCCAGATAAACTCTCTGCAAATATGCTATATAATTATGTCAAATGTCCTCACCGTTTAACCTTAGATCTTTTTGGAGATTATTCAAAACAGGACCCAATCAGCTCATTTGTAAAATTATTATGGGAAAAAGGCACTGATTTTGAAAAACAAGTAATAAAAAGTTTAGAAATACCATTCTTAGATTTACACTCCTACTCAAGAACTGAAAAAGAAAAACGAACCAAAGAAGCTATTGATAATGGCCTAGAATTAATATATAGTGGTCGGATAAGTGCAGGAAACCTAATCGGCGAACCTGATCTTTTAAGAAGAAGCGGTGATGGATACATTAGTGGTGATATAAAAAGCGGTTCTGGCTTAGAGGGAGAAAGTGATTTATCGGAAGGCAAACCAAAGCTCCATTATACAGTCCAGCTTGCCCTCTATACCGATATTTTAGAAAGGCTTGGTATAGCGGCAGGCAGAAGTCCCTTTATTTGGGATATTCATGGACGAGAAATTGAGTATGATTTAAATTCACCCCAAAGCACACGAAAACCAGAATCCTGGTGGACTAAATATACTAACTGCCTGGAAGCAGTTAGTAAAATAGCCGATCATGATCTAAAAACATTGCCTGCTTATTCAGGGACCTGCAAATTATGCCACTGGAGAACCTATTGTTTTAAATGTTTAAGAAAAGCTAATGATTTAACCTTGATACCGGAATTGGGACGTTCAAAAAGAGACGTTATGATTAATCATTTAGGTTCTATTTCTGAATTTGCAAAAGCTGATTTGGACATATTTCAAAAAGGAAGAAAGACTATTTTCCCAGGCATCGGAACAGCAAGCCTGCAAAAATTTCAAGAAAGAGCAATACTTTTATCAAAAAGTGGCTCTAAACCCTATCTAAAAAGTCGAATCACCTTGCCAGATGCACCTACTGAATTATTTTTTGATATTGAAACTGACCCGATGAGAGATATCTGTTATCTGCATGGATTCTTGGAACGTCGTAATCGAGATACTAATACCGAGCGATATATTGCTTTCTTCTCCGACCAACCAGATGAGCAGGAAGAAAAACTTGCCTTTAGCCGAGCTTGGGAATTTATTCAAAAATCAATGCCCTGTGTAATTTACCATTATTCACCCTATGAAAAAACCCAATGGAAAAAATTACAAGGAAAATATCCGGATATAATGTCCGAAGACGATATAGTAAAAATGTTTAATCCCGAGTATGCAGTAGATCTCTACCTTAATATAGTAAAGAAAAAAACAGAATGGCCGACCAATGATTACTCAATTAAAACTTTAGCTTCCTATCTGGGATTTCGCTGGCGTGATGAAAGTCCGTCTGGCGCTGAATCTATTGAATGGTATCATCGATGGGTAGAAACCGGTGATGTAAACATAAAGAAAAGAATTCTCAAATACAATGAAGATGACTGTATCGCCACCCGGGTTTTATTAGATGGCATTTGTTTATTACCTTTGTTAAAATAGTATCCAATATATATTCAGACACAATTAATCTAATTTATACGATCCTTTAACAAGAAGACTTACATCTTTCGTGGAATAATTGTTCCTTTATAGTTTTAATTATAATAGAAATTTCCCAAAAAGAATTTATTCAGGAAAGAATTCCGCTAATCTTTACTGCGGTATAGGCCAGAAGAAGGGATAGGATACTGTTTATAGTAATTCTTAATTTTATAACATGCAAATATTGGTTAATAATCGCCCCGAATAAAGCCCAGGTTAAAAGAGCACAAAGACCTATGAGGGCAAAGCCCAATGAGAATAGGGTAATGTAGAGAGGATTACCAATAAGTGGATTTAAGAAGACCGAGTAAAGCGTCAGGCCATAAATGATTGCTTTAGGATTTAAAAATTGGAGTAATACACCTTTATAAAAACCCCAGAGATACTGGTCAGATTTTTCCTGAATGGAGAAGCTGGCTCTAAAAGTGCCATAGGCCAAGTAGAGAATATAGGCCGCTCCAATCCAGCGCATGATGGGTTCGACAGAGGGAATGGCCGTTAAAAGCAGATTAGAAAAAAATCCGCAGAGTAACAGCAGTAAGAAAAATCCGCTAACAATTCCATAGATGTAATTCATGATTTTTTTATGTCCAAAGAGGAAGGTAACATCACAAAAATCACAATTAAAGGGACACCCACGAGAATATTGGATACACATAGTGGCATATTTATTTATATCAATTAGTTCCCAAAGGGGAATGGGGGTCTTTTTTAAATCTATCCACCTGTCTCTTATACCACTCT
>NCRO01000023.1 GCA_002849045.2 Candidatus Sediminicultor secundus | reverse complement strand
TTGAAGTATTTCTTGTGTGCTTTCTTTAATGCTTCTTGGGCTGTCTCAGCAGTGTCTGTCTTGTAACCTTTTTTATTAAATATGAGCTTTAAGCTTTTACGCATACCCTCATTATCATCTACTATTAAGATACTCTCTTTTTGATTCATTTTTTTTCTTTCCTTGTATCCTGTCTTTTACTTTCTTTCCCGGTATTTCCGCTGCCCTAAAATTGAATGACAACTTTATTATATCATGGTTATTTCCCAAAAAGCTAAAAATATTTTTAACAGGTTATATATATGGTGCGGTGCAGATAAATTTATAGCAAATTATAATTTTTTGGTTATAATTATGTTGTAGGGGCACAATGAATTGTGCCCTTGCCCTATTATTACCTAATTTCTACTGCGGGCACGATGCATCGTGCCCCTACATTACTATTTTGTGTACTTTTTGGGTTATAATCATATAATAATATAATTTGGTAATTTTTTACATCAGAAAAAACCTGTATTTTTTAAAAAAAGAGGGTTTATATTTCTACAAAAGACGTCGATTTTGCAGAATATTTTGAATTTATCTGTGAGAGCTGTAGTTTAAAGGGCGGTCATGTTCTCACCAACACTCAATAGGACAACTACC
>NCRO01000232.1 GCA_002849045.2 Candidatus Sediminicultor secundus | reverse complement strand
CTAAGAAGAAAGTTGAATAAATAAGTGTCTGTCCCTATTTTAGTCCCAAGCATCAGAGATCTAAGTAGGGGATTAGGTGTAGGAAGAAGTATTATAAAGAGCTGTTAAAACACGACAAACGAAACATCCCCTTGTCTTTCCCTTATTTTGCAAATAATTAAAAGGTCAGAAAAAATAAAAGGAGGTTATCATGTATGAAGGATTTTGATTTATATTATATTAATGGCCATAAGTATTTAACTGGAAAATTTGATAAAGTTATTTTACCAGTGGGTTCCGTAGAAAGGCATGGAGATCATCTTCCTATGGGAACAGATACTATGGTAGCTTACGAACTATCCAAATTGGTTGCAGAAGAAGTAGACAATCTTTTGGTTCTCCCTCCAATTACTTATGGAGTAAGCGGACATTATGCTTCTTTTGCTCCCACTTTAAGTTTGGAAGCAGATACCATGATTAGAGTATTAGAAGATGTATTGGAGTCAGTGATCAGACACGGTTTTGAGAAAATAATAATTTTTAACGGTCATGATGGGAATATTTCTCCTATTGAAATTGCTTCTCGGAATATGAAAGTTTTATATCCAGAAGTAAAGATAGCAGTACAGAATGCTTGGTGGGTTACCGCAGGGAAATTACTGCCACCAGGTACTTTTGAAGTATGGAATGGATTAGGTCATGCTGGCGAAGGAGAAACTTCTATGGTATTGGCCTTACATCCTGAATTAGTCCAGATGAAATACGCAAAAGGAAGAGTTCCCAAAGATCTTCCGGAAAACATGGAAATAAAATGGCTCTTTAGTGAGTTAACCTCTAATGGAGCAACTGGTGATCCTACAAGGGGAACTGAAAAAAAAGGAAAAATGATGAAAGAGGTTCTAGTTAAGTCAGTGGTTGATTTTATTAAAAAAATGGACGCAGTAGACTGGAAATATGAACTTCTTAAAGATTCTAAATAACTTAAAGTTTAAAAAATAAAGTATTTTAATTATTATTTATAGAAGCGTTGAATAAATGGGGACACATCCCATTTAATTAGACAATTACTATTTTACTTTTAAATTAGATAAATAGGGGAGGGGTGCCAGGTCAATAATCCAGTAACTTTTAGCGGAAAACCTATAAGCTCTGAGGAGTTCCTAACCGGATGATTGAGGCTTTAGGTATTA
>NCRO01000231.1 GCA_002849045.2 Candidatus Sediminicultor secundus | reverse complement strand
GGTGGAAATATTTGGCAATTAAATTCGAAGTGATAAAAGAGTCTAAAAAAACCAAGGCAAGGCTGGGAAAGTTGTTTACCCCTCACGGAGTAATTGAAACTCCGGTTTTTATGCCAGTCGGTACCCAGGCTACAGTAAAAGCAATGACCCCTCGAGAATTAGAAGATTTGGGTATTCAGATTATTTTAAGCAATTCTTATCACTTATATTTAAGACCAGGACATAATTTGATTGCTCAAGCAGGTGGGCTGCATAAGTTTATGGGCTGGAAAGGAGCTATATTAACTGACAGTGGAGGTTTCCAGGTTTTCAGTTTGGAAAAGTTAAATAAGATAAATGATGAAGGAGTATCTTTTAACTCTCATATTGATGGTTCAAAACATTTTATAAGTCCTGAAAAGGCGATGGAGATTCAAATGGCTTTAGGTTCTGACATTGCTATGGTTTTTGATGAATGTACATCTTATCCTGCTGGAAAATATCAGGTAGAGACTGCTGCCCAAAGAACTATCCAATGGGCCAAGAGATGCAAAGAAGCACACCGTAGTTCCAGCCAAAGTTTATTTGGAATTGTTCAGGGAGGTGTTTTTAAAGACCTAAGAATTGAAAACGCTAATAAGTTGGTAGAATTAGATTTTCCTGGATATGCAATAGGGGGGTTGAGTGTAGGTGAACCAAAGTCGCTAATGTATGAAATTTTAGATTATACAGTTCCTTGCTTGCCAAACAATAAACCACGATATTTAATGGGAGTGGGAGCACCTCAGAGTATATTAGAAGGAGTTATAAGAGGTGTTGATATGTTCGATTGTGTTCTGCCTACCAGAAACGCCAGAAATGGTTCGTTATTTGTTTCATCTGGTAAGCTGTCTATAGCCAACGCTAAATATAAGGATGACTTTACACCTTTAGATAATGAATGCCAGTGTTATACTTGCCAGAATTTTACCAGAGCTTATTTACGTCATCTATACATGTCCAAAGAAATACTTGCTTCAATTTTAGGGACTATCCACAATCTTTATTTTATATCTTTTCTAATGAAGAATATAAGATTAGCTTTGTTAGAAGATAGATTATTAGAATTTAAGGAAGAATTTCTTTCTAATTTTTTCAGCTAACCGTTTAAGTAATTTATAATAAATAATAAAGGTTCAGTATACCCATAACCTAAAAATAAAATAAAAAATAACTTGCTAAATAAAATAAAATTATGTATAATTTAGAAGATATTTTTTAAAATTAAAACGAAAGGTGTGATTAAAAAAATGGAAGCTCTTCAACAATTTTTACCTTTAATTATTATTTTTGGTATATTTTATTTTATCCTTATTCGTCCTCAGCAGCAAAAACAAAAAAAACATAAATCAATGCTAGGTAGCCTGCAAAAAGGAGATAAGGTCATTACTATTGGCGGCATGTACGGAATAATCAGAGATATTAAAGGTGAAACTTTAACCTTGGAGATTGCCAAAGATGTAGTTGTAAATACTACACGTAATGCTATCGGGGTTAAAAGGGAAAAATAATACCGCAAAGTATTTTTTAAAAAGGAAAGAAAATATTTATAGAGATAAAAATAACGATAATAATTTAAAGGCAGGTATTTATTTATACCTGCCTTTAAATTTTAGCATATCAATCGATTTGTTATAAAAAGTCTTAAAAGACCAAATATTTAAGAGCAATATTTCGTTCTTCCTTAATGGAAAAAGATCGAAATGGAAATAAAGAAGATTTCAAGGGGAAAAGACTTTCTCCTTGACCATCTTGATAAATATTAGTTTAAATGTTAGTGTAAACTTTAGTGGGATAGTTAGATTAGAAAAAGAATGTTTCTTATTTTTGTTTCCCCTATCTTCTTTTCCCTACGGTACTTTTCTTTGTTTTTGCTCGATACTCGATACTATATNNTTCTTTTTCTTCACGCGATACGCGATACGAATATTAAGTATTCTCGTTGACAAAGAAAATACTATAATATTATAATGATAAGGTTAAGGAATTTTATAGTAATATATAATAAAAAATATAAAAGGTAAGAAAAATTAGAAAGAGAGGATTTTTATATGAATTGGACTAAAACCTTAAGGGTAGCCAGTGTCTTTGTTGTAATTTTTATTGCAATTATTTTATCATTTCCTCTAAACGAGAAGATAAATTTGGGACTAGATTTACAAGGAGGTTCTCACGTTATCTTAGAATGTGTAGATACTCCTAATGCACCAGTGGACAACGATGCGGTAAACAGAGTATTAGAAATAATAAGAAACCGTATTGACCAATTAGGAGTTTCAGAACCGGTAATTCAGAGACAAGGCGCAACTCGCATCTTAGTTCAGTTACCTGGTGTGGAAGATCCGGAAGCAGCTGTAGATTTAATTGGTAAAACTGCTCTTCTGGAATTTAAAAACGAGGAAGGAGAAACTCAGCTAACCGGAGCCCATTTAATAAATGCTAAATCATCTTTTGACCAATTTAGCCGATCTATTGTTTTAATTGAATTTGACAAAATTGGAGCCAAAGAATTCGGAGAAGCGACTAAAAATAATGTGGGGAAAGTTTTAGCTATCACTTTGGACGGGAAGGAAATATCTGCTCCTGTGGTCCAGGAACCAATTCTCGATGGAAAAGCCCAGATTACCGGAAAATTTACTATAGAGGGCGCAAAACATTTAGCTATACTTTTACGGGCTGGCTCTCTTCCGGTAAAGGTGGAGATTTTGGAAAATAGGTCAGTTGGGCCAACCTTAGGAAGAGACTCCATCTCCAAGGGGATAAAAGCCGGGATAGTAGGATTAATACTGATATTAATATTTATGCTAATTTATTATAAGGGTTTTGGGTTAATAGCAGATTTTGCTTTGGTCGTATGTATGATAATAATTGTGGGAGCTTTGGCTGGTTTAAAGGCTACTTTAACTTTGCCTGGAATAGCTGGAATGATTCTTACCATTGGTATGGCAGTAGATGCTAATATCCTGATTTTTGAGAGAATAAAAGAAGAATTGAGATTGGAAAAAACTTTTCGGGCTTCTATTGATGCGGGCTTCAATAAGGCTTTCCGTACTATACTTGATGCCAATGTTACTACTTTAATTGCAGCTCTTGCCTTATTTTATTTTGGCTCGGGACCAATCAAAGGGTTTGCGGTTACTTTGAGCATAGGTATTTTAGCCAGCATGTTTACCGCAATTGTGGTAACTAAGATTGTTTTAGAAGTAGTAGCTGCTAAGTTTAGTTCTAAAGCTTTATTATAGACATAATTAAGGAGGATATATTTAATGGATTTAATTGGAAAAAAGAAGTTCGATTTTATTAAAAATAGAAGAATAGTTTATATTATCTCTGCAGTTATCATCCTTGTTGGTTTAATTTCAATTATTTTTCAAGGATTTAATTATGGGATCGATTTTGCCGGGGGGACTTTACTTCAAATAAGATTTAATAAGTCAGTTTCCACTACCGAAGTTAGAAATGTTTTAAGTGAATTTAATTTAAGCCAAAGCACTATTCAAAATTTATCAGACAATGAATTTGTGATACGGACAGAAAAGATTAATTCAGAGCAAAGAAAGGAAATATTATCAGCTTTTAGAGAAAATTTAACTGATTTAGAAATATTGCGTGTAGAAACAGTGGGACCGGTTATTGGAGAAAATTTAAAAAAGTTAGCTCTTTATGCCTTACTCTTTGCTTTTATAGGAATCATTCTATATATTACTATGAGATTTGAATTTAAGTTTTCTATTATTTCAATATTAGCACTTTCTCATGACTGCTTAATTGTTTTGGGTATTTTTTCTTTATTGCAGAAGGAAATAACCATTTCGATAATAGCAGCAGTTTTAACCATAATAGGATATTCTCTAAATAATACAATAGTAATTTTAGATAGACTTAGAGAAAATATAAAGTTTAAAACCAGGGAACCATTTGAAAATTTAATAAATCGTAGTATTAATCAATCTTTGTCCAGAACAATAAATACAGCGTTAACTACCATTATTCCTGTTTTAGCCTTATATTTTTTGGGAGGGAATATACTTTCTGATTTTGCTTTAGCCTTGTTTATAGGAATGATTGCCGGCACTTATTCTTCAATTTTTATTGCCAGTCCTTTATTATTAGAGTGGAATAAGATATTTAAGATACATCAAAAAGGTATTAGAATTACCGGAAAAAAAGGCAAAAAGTAATTATTTTATTAAAGGGAAAAATAAAATGTCTGAATTTAATCTGTTAGGAAAAACTCTCCTGTTTTTTGGGGTAATATTGATTATCTTGGGAGGTATATTTTTATTAGTAGGTCAGTTGCCTTTTTTGGGGAGATTACCAGGAGATATTTTAATTCAAAGAAAAAATTTTGTCTTTTACTTCCCTTTGGGATTATGTATTTTAGTAAGTATTATTTTAACTATTATTTTTCGAATATTTAAACATTAAACACTACCCGCTATAATATAAACGATATACGAAATACGATA
>NCRO01000230.1 GCA_002849045.2 Candidatus Sediminicultor secundus | reverse complement strand
TAAACGATATACGAAATACGATATACGATATACGAGAAAGGAGCACAAATAAAATAGAGTGGCACATATCAAAAGAAGATAAAAAGTTACAATCAGAGTTGTCCAAAGAATTAAATATCTCCCCGATTTTAGCTCAATTACTAATAAACAGAGGAACGAAGGAAGTTTTAAGTGCTAGAAAATTCTTAAAGGCAGATCTTAAAGATTTGAGAGATCCTTATATCTTTCAAGATATGGAGGAAGCCGTAGACAAAATATTAAGAGCAGTAAAGAATAATGAAAGAATATTAATCTACGGAGATTACGATGTCGATGGAATAACCAGTGTTGCCTTATTGTTTTCGATTTTGAAAGAGTTTACCAATAATTTATACTACTATATACCTAATCGCTTTCAAGAGGGATACGGACTAAATGAAGAAGCTATAGATATTGCTTTTAAAAATAATATTAAATTAATCATTACCGTTGATTGTGGAATTAGTTCTATTTCTGAAATAGAGAAAGCAAGCAATTATGGTATAGATGTTATAGTTACCGATCATCATCAACCCCAAAAAGACCTTCCTTCTGCAATAGCAATAATAAACCCCAAATGCGGTACAAATTATCCTTTTAAGGAATTAGCAGGAGTGGGTGTAAGTTTTAAAGTTGCTCAAGCCTTATATTCAAAATTGAAAAAAAACCAGGATGATTTATGGAGTCTGCTTGATTATGTTGCATTGGGGTCGATTGCTGATTCCGTTCCTTTTGTCGATGAAAATCGTATCTTAATTAAATACGGATTAAAGACACTTAATCAAACCAAGAAAGAAGGTTTGAAGGCGTTAATAATGGAGAGTGGAGTAAATTATGGTAATTTAGGAACTAAAGAAGTTAATTTTGCACTTGCTCCCCGAATAAATGCAGCAGGAAGGTTAGGTGATTCTAAATTAGCCTTAGAATTGTTGCTAACTGATTCTGAATATAAGGCTAAACATTTGTCTCGAAAATTAAGCGAAATAAACAAACATAGACAGGAAATTGGAGATAATATTTTAAGAGAAGCCAGGGAATTTGCTTCTATACAAGCAAAGGAAGAAGATAATAAAGTATTGGTTCTTGCATCGGAAAATTGGAATCAAGGGGTAATCGGCATAATAGCTTCCAGATTAGTAGATGAATTTAATCGTCCTACAATTGTTATTTCCAAAAAAGACGGAATAGCAAAAGGATCAGGAAGGAGCATTAAAGGCTTTCATCTATATAATGTTTTGGAATTGTGCCAGGATATTTTAATAAATTTTGGTGGTCATGAGTTAGCCGCAGGTATTACTATAGAATCTAATAAAATTCCCGAGTTTAAATTAAGGATAAATGAAATATCTCAAGATTTCATTAAAGAAGATGATTTAAGTCCAGAATTAAAAGTAGACGCCCAGATTTCACTAAGCAATATTAATTTTGGCTTGGTAAAAGATATTAATGTTTTAGAGCCATTTGGGATTGGAAACCCTCAACCTGTCTTTTGTAGTTACAAAAACATAATATCTGATTGGAGGCTGGTTGGTGAAAAGAGGGAGCACCTAAAACTAAAAATTAAGGAAGGGAATAGAACATTAGAGGGGATAGGATTTAAATTAAGCAAAATAGGAAAACAAATATTTTCTGAAAACAAAGTAGTAGATTTAGCTTTTAATATCGAATTAAATAAGTGGAATGGAACGGAAAATGTTCAATTAAATATAAAAGATATAAAAACTATTTTTTAGGAGGCAGATAAAATTGATAGATTTAAAAGATAAAATTAGAAACATTCCAGATTTTCCGGTAAAAGGCATCCAATTCAAAGACATTACTACTCTATTGAAAGATAAAAAAGCATTCAAATACAGTATTGATGAGATAACTAAGCATTGTAGTAAATATCAAATTGATTATATTGTAGGAATAGAAGCTCGCGGTTTTATTATAGGTGCTCCAGTAGCTTATCAATTAGGGATCGGATTTTTGCCTGTTAGAAAGCCAGAAAAACTACCCAGTGAGGTGGAGAAGGTATCTTACGAATTAGAATATGGGGAAAGTGTTTTGGAAATGCATAAAGACGCTGTAGATAGCGGAGATAAGATTATGGTTATTGATGACCTTCTTGCTACAGGTGGTACCACAGCTGCAGTATTTAAACTGATTGAAAAATTAGGAGGAAAAGTTATAGGTGCTTCCTTTATAATTGAACTTGAATTTTTAGATCCTCGAGAAAAATTAAAGGGATACGATATTTTTTCGTTAGTTCGGTATAATTAGTGTATAGTGAATAGTCGTTAGTATTTAGTTAGCTAGTTAAGAAAACAAATTCAAGATAGAAAACTGGTTTTTTTGTTTATAGTTTTTCGTTTTTAGATAAAGCCAGTCAGTCGTCGGTTATGAGTTTTCAGTTTTTTGGAGTATGCAATATGCCCCTACATGCTTTCCGGAAACTCGAAACCTGCAACTTTTAACCTGTATTTTAACTGGCAAACTTGCTAACCAGCAAACTGGATAATTAATAAACCAGCTAGCCAGTTAACTAACTGACCAGGTAACTACACTTCGATCAAAGAAGGTGTAAATTATTTCTCAATTCACTTTAATAAGATATATCTTAAAAAGAATATCCCAATATGCTCCTCAAGCTGATTTGAGCTTAGTGAAAAAAGTCTACAAATATTCTGCAAAAGCCCACCGGGAACAAAAGAGGTATTCCGGAGCACCTTATACTTTACATCTTTTAGAAGTAGCTAAAATATTGGCTGATTTGGAGCTTGACGTAATTACTATTGCAGCGGGGATTTTGCATGACATACTAGAGGATACTGATACCCCATTATCTACTATTGAAGGAGAGTTTGGCGAAGAAATAGCAATGTTGGTTAATGGTGTCACGAAATTAAGTAAAATTTCTTTTAAAACACGAGAAGAGCAGCAAGCCGAAAATTTTCGTAAAATGTTTTTGGCTATGGCAGAAGACGTAAGAGTTATTTTGATAAAATTAGCAGACCGCTTGAATAATATGAGGACTCTACAATATATACCACCCCACAAGAGAGTAAAAGTAGCTCGAGAAACACTGGAAATTTATGTTCCTATTGCCAATAGATTAGGTATTTCCAGGATTAAGTGGGAATTGGAAGATCTTTCCCTACGTTATTTAGAGCCAATGAAATACAAAGGGGTAGTTAATAGAATTGCAAAAAATCGTCCGGAAAGAGAAAGTTATGTAGAATCGATAAAAGAGGTTATAAAAAAAGAGATACAAAAGGTAAAAATAAAGGCGGAAATTCAAGGTCGTCCTAAAAATATTTATAGCATCTATAAAAAGATGGAGAAGGGGGAAAAAGATTTTTTCCAGATATATGATTTAATTGCAATTAGAATAATTTGCAATTCTGTTAGAGATTGTTATGCGGTTTTGGGATTATTACATTCAATTTGGAAACCCATGCCTGGTAGATTTAAAGACTATATTGCTATGCCTAAATCAAATATGTATCAGTCTTTACACACTACAGTGGTAACTCCCAAAGGCGAACCTTTAGAAATACAAATTCGTACTTGGGAGATGCATAAAACTGCTGAATATGGAATAGCTGCTCATTGGAAATATAAAGAGAAGGTTGATTTAAAAAAGGATAAGAAATTAGAGGAGAGACTTTCCTGGTTAAGACAGATATTAGAATGGCAGAAAGATTTGAAAGATCCCAAGGAATTTATGGAAAACTTAAAAATAGGTCTTTTCCAGGATGAAGTTTTTACTTTTACTCCCAAAGGCGATGTGAAGATATTACCTTTAGGTTCTACGCCTATAGATTTCGCCTATCTTATTCATACAGACGTAGGTCATAGATGTATAGGGGCTAAAGTTAATAAAAAGATAGTTCCTTTAGATTGTAAATTGAAGAGCGGAGATATTGTAGAGATATTAACTTCCAAATCAAGCCGAGGCCCCAGTAGAGATTGGTTAAAGATAGCCAAGACATCAGGGGCAAAAAATAGGATTAGAATCTGGTTTAAAAAGGAGATGCGGGAAGAGAATATTCAAAAAGGAAAGGAACTTTTTGAAAAAGAGATGGAAAAATATAGAATCGAACCCTCTTCCGAGCTTACTAAAAAGTTAAAAGAAGTGAGTATTAAATTAGGTTTTACCGAATTAGAATCAATGTTTGAAAATATTGGATACGGTAAATTAACCTCTTATCAGGTTTTATCTAAAATAATCCCTCGAGAAAAAATCTCTCCAATTATCCCCTTGGTTAAACCAAAAAAAAGAATTGATCAAGGAATAAGAGTTCAAGGGATTAATGATATGATGATAAGATTTTCTCGATGTTGCAACCCGGTTCCCGGTGATGAAATAATTGGTTATATTACCAGAGGGAGAGGTGTATCTATACATAAGGTAGATTGTTCCAATGTAGATTTTATTTCTGCTGAAAAAGATCGGTTGGTTAAAGTAGAGTGGATAAAGACAGAAGAGCTGTTTTACCCGGTAAAGATAAAAATAATAGCTGATGACCGTCCGAATTTAGTATCTGATATCATGTTAATTTTTTCCAGCCTTAAAATTACAGTCAGTGCCATAAATGCCATAAATGATAAAAACAATATTGCTAATATAGATGTAACACTCTCTATTAATAATCTTAATCGGCTTCAAGAAATACTAAAGAGAATAAAAAAAATAAAAAGCGTATTAACTGTAAAAAGAGTAGAAACTTTTTAATTGATAAATTAGGAAGAAAAATCTTTTATCCGAGGAATAAATAATGAGAGCAGTAGTACAGAGAGTAAAAAAAGGGTCAGTAAAGATTGAAGAAAAAGAAATAGGAAAAATAGAAAAGGGTTTGGTAATCCTTTTAGGAGTGGGTCAGAATGATGTAGAAAAAGATGTAGAATACCTGGCTGAAAAAATAGTAAATTTACGTATATTTGAAGATAAAGAGGGAAAGATGAATCTTTCCGTGAAAGATATAAATGGCCAGATTTTAGTCATATCTCAATTCACTTTATATGGGGATTGTAAAAAAGGAAGACGCCCGAGTTTTATTTCTGCAGCTCTTCCTGATAAAGCAGTAAAGTTATATGATTATTTTATAAAATATATAAAAAATTATGGTCTTAAAATTGAAACCGGAGAATTTCAAGCCATGATGCTGGTAAAGATTTACAATGATGGTCCAGTTACCATTCTTTTAGATAGTGAAAAGTTAATTTAGAAATAAATCAACCTTTTTAGGGAGAAAATATAATGAAATTGCCACTTGTTATAGGACATAGAGGGGCGAAGGGAATTGCTCCCGAAAATAGCCTTTCCGGTTTTAAAAAAGCAGTAGAGTTGGGGATAG